>CAUJGC010000579.1 GCA_963169075.1 Myxococcota bacterium | reverse complement strand
GGCTGGGGCCCGCCCCCCCCCCCCCCCGGCCGGGGGGAAGCTCCCCCCGGACCCCCGTGTCAAGGGGCTGTGACGGAGATGAGGAGGCTGGGCGCGTCGGGTGAGGTGACGCGCTCGACGCGGCGGACGGGGCCGAGATCGCGGAGGGCGCCCTCCAGGCGTGCTTCGGGGAGGGTGGCGCTGAGGGTCTCGGCGTCGCCGTCGCGGCGTCGCTGGAGGTCGGCGGCGCCGGCCTGGCGGAGGGTGTGCTCCAGGGTGTCGAGGCGCGCCCGGGGGTCGGGGTCCTGGAGGGTGACGCGGTAGCGGAGGGGCTCGCGGCGCGCCGGGGCGAGGACGGGCTCGCTGGCGGGGGGGGCGGAGGCGGGCTCCTCGCGTCCAGCCATGGCGAGGTCGGTGTCGCGCTGGGTGGGGTCGCCGTAGTAGAGGAGGGCGCCGAGCATCACGAGGAGGACGGCGGCGAAGAGCTCGTAGGGGAGGCGGCTGCGGTAGAGGGGGTCTTCGTCGAAGAAGCGTCCGCGGGAGCGGACGCGGATGCGCGTCTCGACCTCGCGGACGAAGGCTTCGGGGGCCTGGGGGGCGCCGAGGTTGCGGAGGGCGCTGGCGGTGGCGCGGAGGCTCTCCAGCTCGGCGCGGAGGTCCGCGTCGCGGTCCAGCTCCTCCTCCAGGGCGGCGCGCTCGTCGGGGGTCAGCTCGTCGTCGAGGTAGGCGGTGAGCCGCTCCTGGCGGTCGAAGGCCGCCTCATCGAAGTCATGCGTGTCCATAGGTGCGCTCCACCTCCTGCTTGAGGGCGAGCCGCGCGCGGTGGAGCCGCGACTTGACGGTGCCAGGGTTGAGGCCGGTGATCTCTCCGATTTCTTGATAGGAGAGGTTCTCGATGTCGCGGAGGACGAGGACGGCGCGGTGGTCTTCGTCGAGGGTGGTGAGGGCGCGCTGGAGGGCGGCCTCCAGCTGGCGTCCGGCGAGGACTTTTTCGGGGGTGGGGGGCCTGGAGACGAGGGGTCCGTCGTGGACGTCGCCTTCGCGTGTGTCGTCGATGTCCTGGGTGCGCCCGGCAGCGCGTCGCCGGAGGTACTTGATGCGGTTGCGGCAGTGGTTGGTGGCGATGCGGAAGATCCACGTCCCGAGGGCGGAGTCACCGCGGAAGGAGTCCACATGCTTGAAGACGGCCACGAAGATCTCCTGCGAGAGGTCTTCGGCCTCGGCGCGGTCCCCGATCATGCGGAAGACGAGGCTGAAGACCTTGTGTTGATAGAGCGTGACCACGCGGCGGAAGGCTTCTTCGTCCCGCTGCTTGAGCTTGCGAACCAGGCGCTCTTCCTCGTCGCTCATCATACGTTGGTGGCCTGTGCTCCATCATCCCCGGGCATCACTGACACCGCGCGGTCGGCAAGGTTCCCGGGCTCAGGCGAGGCCGAGCTCTTTCTTGAGCTTGGCGACGACCTGGAAGTAGGTCTTGCGGTCATAGCGCTCGTTGAGGATGTGGAAGTCCTTGCCGCGGAGGCCGACGCAGCCGAAGCAGAAGGTGGAGTCCGCGCAGCTTCGGCAGTAGATGAGGTAGGAGGAGCCCGTGCAGTCCACCGACTCCTCGCAGTAGGAGGACTTGTGGCAGTTGGTGCAGCCTTTACAGTGAGTGCACTCGTTGCAGTTGACGCATCGCTCGCAGTAGGTGCAGCGGTAGCAGGTCGAGCACTTCGTACAGAACATGCATCCTGAGCAATGGTCGCACTCGACGCACTTGTAGGACTCGGGGTTCTGGGCGTCAGCCTGGAAGGCGCGCTCCAGGTCGTTCAGCTTCTTGAGGAACTCACGTTTATCCATGCGCGGCGTCTCCGGGGTGAGGTGGGAGGGGTGGGTGGGGTGGGGCTTATTCGGGGAGGTATCTGGCGAGGCGTCGCTCGAAGGCTTTGCGCTCGATCCCGAGGAGGCGTGCGGCGCGCGCCTTGTTCTGGGAGCAGCGCGCGTAGGCGGCGAGGATGGCGTGCCGCTCCAGGAAGTCAAGGACGCTCTCCTGGGAGGAGTCGTCGCGTGCTCGGGCGTCGAGGAGGGCGTCGAGGAGTTGAGCGAGCTGGTCGTCAGCGGAGCGTGGCGCGGCGCTGGGGAGGGCGACCGCGTCCGGTCGCGTGGGGGCTTGTGTGGGCGTGGCGCGGAGCGCGGAGGATGAGGAGGAGGTGGGGCGGCACTGCTCGACGAGGTGTCGATCCAGCTCGGTGAGGCGGCTGCCCGCGAGGACGATCGCGCGCTCGACGGCGTTGCGCAGCTCGCGGACGTTGCCGGGCCAGGGGTGGCGTCGGAGGGCGTCGCGGGTGCTCTCCTGGAGGCGGACGGGGTGGCCCATGAAGTCCTCGATGAAGGACTCTGCGAGGTGGACGACATCATCGCCGCGCTCGCGCAGCGGCGGGAGGTCGATCTGCATGACCTGGAGGCGGTAGTAGAGGTCTTTGCGGAAGCGCCCGTCGGCGGCCTGGTCAGCGAGGTGGGCGTGGGTGGCGCAGAGCACGCGGCAGTCGATGTCGATCTCGCCGCGCGCGCCGACGCGGGTGACCTTGCGCTCCTCCAGGACGCGCAGGAGCTTGACCTGCATGGGGAGGGGCATGTCTCCGATCTCATCGAGGAAGAGGGTGCCTCCCTGGGCCTGCTCAAAGAGGCCGAGGCGTGTCTGGACGGCGCCGGTGAAGGCGCCGCGCTCATGTCCAAAGAGCTCGGCCTCGACGAGATCGGCGGGGAGGGCGCCGCAGTTGAGGGCGACGAAGGGTCCGTCTTTGCGAGGGGACTCCATGTGGATGGCGCGCGCGACCATCTCCTTGCCGGTGCCGGACTCCCCGAGGATCATGACGGAGACATCGCTTGGGGCCACCTGGCGGATGCGGAGGCGGATCTGCTGCATGAAGGGGCTGCTGGAGGGGGCGAGCTGCTCGATGCCGTATTTTTCGCCCTGGCGGTGCCGCGCCGCGGCGAGGCGTCGGATGACCTGGGAGCGCTCCAGGGCGGTGTGGAGGATGGGGAGGAGGAGCTCGCGGGTGACGGGCTTGAGGAGGCACTCCATGGCGCCGTTGCGGATGAGCTCGCGGGTGACCTCGGCCTGGTGCTCCTCGACGGTGGCGATGATGGGGCAGGACTGGAGGGCGATGAAGCGGTTGATCAAGGCGAGGCCGCGGGTCTCATCGTCGGAGTCCAGATCGAAGGCGACGAGGGCCAGGTCGACGTCGCCGCGCTGGACGATGGCGAGGGCCTCCTCGCTGCTGGAGGCCAGGGTCACCTGGAAGCCCTCGCGGGTGAGGATGAGCTTGATGGCGTAGCTGGCCTGGAGGGTGTCCGCGATCAGGATATGCTTGGACATCGGCCCGGATCACTCGGCGTCGCGGACGGCGGCGATGTCGTCCAGGCAGGCCTGGTCCAGCGTGGGCACGGACTCGCGCCCGGCGAGGAAGCGCTCCCCGAGGGAGGAGAAGAAGTCGGGGCCGTTGTAGGCCCAGTACATGAGGCACTCGTCGTTGTTGTCGTGGCGCCCGTGCGCGTCGTCGCGGTGTGGGGTCTGCATGGCGAGGCCGTTGTCCACGAGGCCGATGAGGTGCCCGACCTCGTGGAGCAGGATGGTGGTCTCGGCGGTGACGCAGAAGCGCTCCGCGAGGGTGGGGAGGGGGGCCGCGCTGGAGCACGAGGAGTCGATGGTGTCGCTGTAGATGACCAGGTGGGTGTAGCGCCACGCCTGGCCGAGGATGCGCCCCTGCGCGGTGTCATCGGCGGAGTGTCCATCGACGTAGAGGACGTGGATCTTGATGGTGTCCTCGGGGACCTCCAGATCGAAGGTGTCCTGGGCCATGGCGTCGATCTCTTCGAAGGGCCAGGCGTAGTCTTCGCCCTGGGAGGTCAGGGCGCCGTCGTCGGTCCAGCTGACCCCGCCGGGCTTGTCGAGGAGCTGCTCCAGCTGCTCGACGAGGGCGGCGCGCGCTGCTGGGCGCGGCGCGCGGCCCGGGACGGCGTCCAGCTCCAGCACGAGGCGGGTGTAGCGGTCACCCCGGATCAGGTCCTCAAAGCGTGCGCGCTCGGGGAGGTTGTTGTTGGGTGCGTTGTTGGCGGGGCTGTTGTTGGGGGCGTTGTTTGCGGGGCTGTTGTTGGGGGCGTTGTTTGCGGGGTTGTTGTTTGCGGGGTTGTTGTTTGCGGGGTTGTTGTTGGCGGGGCTGTTGTTTGCGGCGTTGTTGCCTGCGCTGTTGTCGCTCCCCTCCGGCGCGCTGGCGTCTTCGCCGCAGGCGTAGAAGGCGAGGGGGGCGCAGAGGGCGATGCAGGTGAGCAAGAGCAGCGAAGCGTGCATGACGTGTGTCCTGGGAGCTGGGTTGCAGGCGCCTCGCAGCGGCGCGCAGAGGCCCACTGTAGCGCACCGCGCGGCGTCGTGGAAGCCCTGAGCCTTGACGCCGCAGGGCAGGGGGCCTAGAGTGGTGGGGTCGTCCGAGGTCGTCACGTCTGCGCTGCATCTGGGGGCCAGCCGTGTGAGCGAGGGTTCATTCTGGGAGGTTGTGAGCGTGCTCAAGACGAGGCTGAGAGCTTGGTTGTCCCCTGCGGCGCTTGGGGTGTTCGTCGCGTGCGCGGCGCTTCAAGTGAGCCCTGTGTGGGCCAACGACGACATCGCGAAGCTCTCGGAGGGGGACAAGCAGCGCCTGCTCAACCAGCTCCAGAGCGCCAACGTGGCCTTTGACGCAGGGCAGTGGCGGGAGGCGCTGGCGGGCTACGATGCGGCCATCTTGATCCTGGAGTCGTCCTCGATCCAGTACCGGCGGGGGCTCTGCCTGGAGAAGCTGGAGCGCTACGAGGACGCGATCGATGCCTATGAGCGCTTCCTGGTGCTGGACCCCGCCGCTCCAGAGGGCGGGCGGGTGCGGGCGGACATCGAGCGGCTCCAGGGGATCGTGGAGCGGCTGCGGCGCTCGCTCCTGACGGTCAACACGGTGCCCTCGGGGGCTGACGTGCGGCTGGACGCGGCGGACGGGCCGCTCCTGGGGCGCACGCCGCTCCTGGAGGTCCGGGTGGAGCCGGGGGAGCACACGCTCCACATCACGAAGGAGGGCTACCAGCCGCTCCAGGAGCGCGTGGACGCGCAGCCGGGCAAGACGCTGGTGGTGAGCTACCCGCTCCAGGAGGAGGTGAGCGACGAGGCGCGGGTGCAGATCACCTCGACCCCGGCGGGCGCCGTGGTGAAGCTGGCAGGGGGGCGGGTGGCGGGGCGCACGCCGCTGACGCTGACGCTGCCCAGCGGGGCCGCCGAGCTGACCCTGGAGGCCGAGGGCTACCTGCCCCGGAGCGAGCGCTACACGCTCAAGGCGGGGCAGGAGCTGGCGGTCACCTTCAGCCTGGAGAAGGTGCCTGTGATCGCGGACCCGGGGCCGCCGCCTCGCCCCGCCGGGGTGAGCAAGCAGGCGGGCTGGGGCTGGGGGCTGACGATCACCGGCCTGGTGCTTGGGGTGGGCTCGGCGGGGCTGGGCTACCTGACCGAGTCCACGATCCAGGAGGCCAACGACTACGGGCGCCAGACGCCGGGGCACTCCCGGGAAGCGCTGAGCGAGCTGGAGCGGGACGCGCAGCTCTACCGGATCGGCACCTGGGTCACGGGTGGGCTGGGCGGCGCCAGCCTGCTGGTGGGCGGCGTCCTCCTGATCACGACGCTCTTCGATGACGAGGGCGCGGGGGCTCTCCGCCTCGGGCCGAGCCCCGACGGCGCGCACATGGAGTGGGTATGGGCTTTTTGAATCCACGCCGGGTCCGCCTGGCGGCGCTCTTGCCTCTGCTGGGGCTGACGGCTTGTTTTTCGGAGCTGAAGGGGGACGCGTGCGCCTCGGACCTGGAGTGCTTCCCGAACGAGACGTGCCTGGCAGGCTCCTGCGTGGAGCGGGCGGTGGAGAGCCCGGACGTCGGGATGGACGCCGAGCCAGACGCTGAGGAGCCCGACGCCGCCGAGGAGCCCGACACCTCCGGCAGCGGGTTGACCGGCGAGGCGCGCCTGGAGGGGTGCGTGTACGACCGGATGTCGGGGGCGCCGGTGACGGTGGCCCGGATCTACACCGAGCCCAACAGCGGCTCGGCGGTGACGGGCAGCGACGGCTGCTACACCATCGTGATCCCCCGCATCGAGCGATTTGATAACTTTTTTGAGATAAAGCTTGATCATTTCGAGTATATTCTCAAGAATCCCGTGACGGTCACCGTCTCCAGCAACATCACCAACGTGGCGGACATCCTGGCGTGCAAGGCCAACGGCTGCGGCAACGGCTGCGCGGCGCTGCCGCAGGCGCCCGGAGACACCTGCGAGGCGCAGCCCGGCTGCGCAGGGGAGTGGACGTGCGCTGCCGACGGCGAGTCCCTCTCCTGCGCTCCGCTCGCTCCGCCGTGCGAGTGAGGCAGGGCACGCCAGATGAACGCAGAGTCCCACGAGAGCTTCATCGGGCGCACGCTGGACAAGCGCTGGCGGCTGGATCGCCTCATCGGCAAAGGGGGCATGGGCTACGTCTTTGAGGGGCGCCAGCTCAGCGTGGATCGCCCCATCGCGGTGAAGCTGATCCGGGAGGACGCCGCGAGCGAGACGCGCATCATCTCCCGCTTCTTCCGCGAGGCGCAGATCCTGAGCCAGCTCCATCACCCCCACGTCGTCACCCTCTACGACTTCGGGCAGGACGAGGAGACAGGGGCGCTCTTCATGGTCATGGAGCGCGTCCGGGGGCGTCCGCTCTCCGAGCTGATCGAGCAGCGCGAGCGCCTGACCGTGGCGGAGATCTTCGAGCTGATCGAGCAGCTCCTGGGCGCGCTGGCGGTGGTCCACCAGGCCGAGATCGTCCACCGCGATCTGAAGCCCGAGAACATCCTCATCGAGCGCCGCCCCCAGGGCCTCCACGCGACCTTGATCGACTTTGGCGTCGCGCGGATCGATGAGCCCCAGCTCACCCGCCTCACCCAGACCGGCGTCCTCCAGGGCACCCCGCACTTCATGGCCCCCGAGCAGATCGAAGGCGAGCCCTCGACGGGCCGCAGCGATCTCTACGCGCTGGGCGTGGTGCTCTACGAGGTCCTGGCGGGCGTCTCGCCCTTCCCGGGCGAGACGCTGATGTCGATCCTGATGCAGCACCTCAGCGGGACGCCGGAGCCGCTCCGGGTCTGCTGGGCGCTCCCGGAGCCGCTCCACGAGGGGCTGGCGGAGCTGGTCCATGATCTCCTCCAGAAGCGCCCCGAGCAGCGCCCCGCGTCCGCTGCGGCTGCCCTGGAGCGCCTCCGGGCGCTGCGCGGCGAGGAGGCGCCTGCGCCCCGGGCGCCGCAGGCGCCGCCTGAGCCCGCGCCTCAGCCCGCCGCGCCTGCGGACCCCGCCGCGCCCGAGCAGGCGCCCGCGACGCGGGCGCTCGGGGCGACCTTCGACAGCTGGTCCGCGCCCGAGCTGGAGGACGACGCGCCCGCGCCCCCCCTCTGGACCCCCGCCCGCCGCGCCCTCGTCGGGGCGGTCGCCGCGCTTGGGCTGATCCTGGCCGGGCTGGTCCTCTACATCCTCGGGCGAGACGAGGCGCCGCCTCGGGAGGCGCCGCCCGCGGCTTCGACCCCTCTCCAGCCGCCCGCCTCGGCGGCCGAGCCGCCTGACCAGGTCGCCGCCGCACCCGCCAGCGCCGCTCCGGAGGAGCCTGCCGTCACCGCCCCGCTCACCAGCACCGCCGCGCCCGCCAGCGCCCCGACGCCGACCCGAACCCGTCGCGGCTCGACGCGCGATCTGAAGAACGTCCTGGACGGGATGCGCCAGCCATGAGCGGCGCCCTCGCCACCACCTCCGGAGCGACCACGATGCACCACCTCATCCGCCGATGCAGCGCTGCTCTCCTGCTCTTCGCCTCGCCGCTCCTCTTCGCGGCCTGCGATGACGAGCCGCTCCCGTCCGTCAGCGAGGAGGAGGTGCCCCCGCCGGTGTCTCCTGATCTGGAGGACGCCGATCCCGGCGTCCAGTCCTTCGGCGGCGTTGTGCTGGACGCCGTGACGGGGCAGCCGGTCCCCGACGCCGTCATCTCCACCACCCCGGCCAGCGAGGTGCTGCGCACCAACAGCCGCGGCGAATACCTCATCTTCCAGAACATCGCTGAGGGGAGCTACGAGGTCCGGGCTGAGCGCGAAGGCTACGCGCCAGGCTGGGCCTCGATCTTTGTCCTCCAGGATCGCTTTCAGGTCGCGGATCTCATCATGCTCCCCGAGGAGGTCGCCAGCGTCCTCCAGGTCAACCCCGGCGCGCTGCGCTTCCCCCCGACGCGCCGCGCCGCCACGATCTTCGTCGAGAACCCCGGCGACGCCCCCCTGGAGTGGTCCATCGAGGAGCTGCCCGCGTGGCTGGAGCTCACCACCACCTCCCGTCAGGTCGCCCTCGGCAGCCCCGAGCTGATCGAGGTGCGCGTCAAGCCCGAGGCGCTCCCCGAAGCGGGCGCAGCCGGCCTCATCAAGCTCCTCGACTCCGACGCCCGCCGCCTCTTCATCCCCGTCACCGCCGAGCCCCCCGGCGTGAGCGCCCTCCAGCTCAGCGTCGAAGGCCCCGACGCCCTCCAGGCCTCCCTCAACGACACCCTCGCGCCCTCCTTCCGCCTCACCTGGGGCGCCGACAAGACCCCCGTCGCCGGGGAGCAGGTCACCTGCGTCGTCACCGACACCGATGCCAACGGGCTCGCCGTCGCTCTCACCCTCTCCGCCGTCACCGATCACGAGGGGATCGCCACCTGCACCTTCCGCCCCGAAGAGGGCATGGACGCCCCCGACATGCCCCTCGTCCTGGAGGTCGAGGCCTACCTCCCCCACCTCGCCGCGGTCCCCGCGGCTGTCGTCACCGTGACCGTCTCACCGTAAGCCTGCGCCGGGCTGCGCCGTTCTCGGGTGGCGCCCCGGGGCGCGCGATGCTAGGATGCCCCCAGAACGCGGGCTCGCCTGCGGCTTGCTGGCACGGATGATCTCATGCGCTACTGCCCTCTCTGCGAAGAAAAGTTTGCCCCGGACGTGCTGGAGTGCCCTCGGGATCGCGTCCGCACCCTCCGCGTCCGCATGGGCATGGAGAAGTACATCGGCGTGGTGCTGGATCAGCGCTGGCGCATGGAGCGCCTCATCGGTGAAGGCGGCATGGGCGCGGTCTTCGAGGCCCGCCAGGTGAACGTGGACCGCAGCGTCGCCGTCAAGCTCATCCGCGGCGACTTCGCCCGCGAAGAGGTCGTCGTCTCGCGCTTCTACCGCGAGGCCCGCGTCATGAGCGGACTCCAGCACCCCAACATCATCAAGCTGCTGGACTTCGGTCAGGATGAGGAGAGCGGCGATCTCTACATGGTCATGGAGCTGCTCCGCGGGCGCCCCCTCGCGGACATGCTCCGCGACGGCGAGCACCTCGCCCTGGAGGACGTCCTCACCTTGACCGAGCAGCTCGCTGCGGCGCTTATGGTAGCGCACAGCCGCGGCGTCATCCACCGCGATCTCAAGCCCGACAACCTCTTCATCCAGCGCGTCTCCGGGCGCGGCCTCCACCTCACCCTCCTCGACTTCGGCATCGCGCGGGTGGACGAAGGCGAGGTGGGGCGCTTGACCCGCACCGGCGCGATCCAGGGGACGCCGACCTACATGTCCCCCGAGCAGGCCCAGGGCGACCCCGTCACCTCCTCGGTGGATCTCTACGCGATGGGGGTCATCCTCTACGAGATCCTCACGGGCCGCGAACCCTTCACCGGCGAGTCGTTGATGCAGGTGCTCATGGCCCACATCACGACCCCGCCGCCCGAGCTGGCCGCGCGCTGGCGCATGGCCGAGCCCCTCTGCGACCCCCTCGTCCGCCTCGTCAACCGCCTCCTCGCCAAGCGCCCCGAGGACCGCCCGGAGAGCGCCCTGGAGGTGCTGCATGAGGCGCAGGCGATCCGCGCCCACCTCCAGACCGGCGCCCCGCTGGCGGAGCCCACCGCCGGCTTCCCCATCCTCGACACCCCGCTGGCTCAAGCGCCGCCTCCCGCCACCCCGCCGCCCGATCCCGAGGGCTGGTCCATGGAGACGCGCGCCCCGAGCCCCCTCCCCGAGCGCCCCGCCCCCGCCCGCTCCGGGACGCCCTGGGCCCTCCTGATCGTCCTCGCGGCGCTCCTCCTGGGCGGGGTCGCGGCCGCTGCGCTCTTCCTCCTCCCGCCCGGCGCCGACGACACCGCCGCGCCGCCCGCCGCCGATGCCCCGCCGCATCCCGACGCTCCGACCTCCGTCGCCGCGCCGGGCAGCGCCCCCACCGCGCCCGAGCGCCTGCAGCGTGCCGAGCCCCCCGTCTCGGCGCCCCTCGCCGCCGAGGACGCTCCTCAGGAGCAGCCCGCCGCGCCCTCCACGCGCCGCCGCGCCATCGCGACGCGCCCCGAACCGCCGCCCTCCGCCGCGACGCCTCCCCGCAGCGCCCCGCCCGTGACAGCCCCTCCGACCTCGGCGGCGCCCCGCGACCGCACGCTGGAGGACACCCTGGGCAAGATGCGCAACCCCTGAGCCCTCAGCCGACCTCGCCCAGCGCCGCCTCCAGCGCCGCCAACGCCTCCCGGTAGGCGCCCAGGAGCGGCGCCGCCTCCGGCGGCAGATCCACGCGCCCCTCCGCCGCCGCCAGGACCCGCCGGTAGAACCCCAGCGAGAGCGCGGGCCCCCGGCTGAACACGCTCAAGACGCTCTCCACACTGCGCCCCTCCGCCGCCGCGCGCTCCAGGCTCTCCACCATCGAGCGCATGTTGTGGAGCTTGTCCGCCAGCGACACCGCCACCACCTCCGGCGGATGATCGAGACGCCGCAGCGAGGCGAGGTAGGCCTCCTTGCGCGCCTCCCACGGCATCGGCTTCGGCGGCTCTGTGAGCGCCGCCACCAGCGCCGCCACCTCCGGCCCAAACGCCTCCCGGATCGCCTCCAGCGGCGTCTCCGTGTCCTCCACCACGTCGTGCAGGAGCGCGGCGATGACCGCGCGCTCCGGGAGCCCGCACCGCTGCACCAGCAGCGCGACCATCACCGGGTGCGCGATCAGCGGGGTGGGTTGGGTGCGATCCTTGCGCCGCTGGCCCTCGTGGGCAGCAGACGCGAAGCGGACGGCGCGATCCAGGGTGGGGCTGTAGAGCATGGGAACCTCGACAACGGTTGACAGGGTGGGGCCTCTCGCCTACCACCTTATATCCCGACAGGGTGCCTGTCTTCAGGCGCAGAGACAACAGCGTAACACGTCGGCCCCCGCGCGACCTTCCCCCCAGGCCACGCCGCCGACGCCGCACACAGACGAGGAGAGGGTATGCGGCTCTGGGATCAAGGTCGGACCATCGGCGCGATGCGCTGGGTGTCCTGGTGGATCGTGGGCCTCTGCGCCCTCCTCATGACCTTCGGCTTCCTCGTCAAGGCCCAGCGCGCCGAGCAGGAGGCTGCCCTCGGCGCTCCGCTCCTCGCGCAGCAGGTCCCCGGATCGCAGGCGACGGATGCCCCTGCCTCCGCGGCCTCCGCCTCCGCCGAGGCCCCCGCCTCGGCGGCGCCTGAGGCGCCGACCTCGACGGCGCCGCCTGCGGCGCCCCGAAACCCCGTCAAGAAGGCCGAAGGCACCGACTGGCTCTCCAAGGGCTTCTCCTTCCTGGGGATCTTCATCTTCATCGGGCTGGCGTGGCTCATGAGCAACAACCGCAAGAAGGTCAACTGGCGCCTGGTCCTCTCCGGGACGGTGCTCCAGCTGGCCTTCGCGCTCTTCATCTTCTATGTGCCCTTCGGAGAGACGATCTTCAAGTGGGCCAACGACGCCGTGGTCAAGCTCCTGGAGTTCACCAACGAGGGCTCCAAGTTCGTCTTCGCGAGCTTCATCACCGGCAACCAGGAGATCGGGCTCATCAACTTCGCCTTCGCCGTGCTGCCGACGATCATCTTCTTCTCCTCGTTCATGACCGTCCTCTATCACCTGGGCGTGATGCAGTTCATCGTCAAGGGCGTGGCCTGGGTCATGCTCCGCCTCATGGGGACCAGCGGCGCCGAGTCCCTCTCCGCCGCCGCCAACATCTTCGTCGGCCAGACCGAGGCCCCGCTGGTGGTCAAGCCCTTCATCGAGAAGATGACCCACTCCGAGCTGATGACCGTCATGACCGGCGGCTTCGCCACCGTGGCCGGCGGCGTGATGGCCCTCTACGTCGGGATGCTCAGCCCCTACTTCCCCGACATCGCCGGGCACCTCATCGCCGCCAGCGTCATGTCCGCCCCCGCCGCCCTCGTCATCGGCAAGGTCATGTACCCCGAGGAGGAGCAGCCCGCCACCATGGGCAAGCTCGACATGGAGGTCGAGAAACCCGACGCCAACGTCATCGAGGCCGCCGCCCGCGGCGCCAGCGAGGGCCTCCAGCTCGCGCTCAACGTCGGCGCCATGATCCTGGCCTTCATCGCCCTGGTCGCCCTCCTCAACTACCTCCTGGGCGCGCCGAGCTACTGGCACAACAGCGGCGAGCTGGAGACCCTCACCGCCTGGTTCAACCAGCAGGGCGTCGCGATCCCCGACGGCTGCGCCCAGCCCGCAGACGCTGCCGTGGTGGGCTGCATCGAGAAGATGCAGGCCGTGGCCGGCGCCCCCACCGTCTCCGCCTGGCCGGTGCTCACCTTCGAGCGCATCCTCGGCTACGCCTTCGCCCCCGTCGCCTTCATCATGGGCGTCCCCTGGGCGGACTGCCTGGCCATCGGCCAGCTCCTGGGGACCAAGATGGTCCTGAACGAGCTGGTGGCCTACTCCAACATGCTGGATATGCTCAAGAATGGCGTCGAGCTTCAGGAGCGCTCGGTCATCATCGCCACCTACGCCCTCTGCGGCTTCGCCAACTTCGGCTCCATCGCCATCCAGATCGGCGGCCTCGGCGCCATCGCCCCCTCCCGGCGCTCCGATCTGGCCCGCCTGGGCTTCCGGGCCATGATCGCGGGCAGCATCGCGGCGTTTATGACCGCCACCATCGCGGGCATCCTCGCTTGATTTCTTGATTGTAGATCCCTATGACGCGGCGCGTCACGTCCAGAAGGGCGTCGGCGCGCCGTTTCGCTTTGTGGTCTTGACGTCTTCTGGTGTAGGGTGGTCGGTCGGCGCGGAGACGCGCCACAGGCGCCCGGCGAGAGGACGCCGGGTGCGCAGCTGACGTGAGGTGAGGTCGGATGAGCGGTCACGGTATCGAGGAGGGCGCTGCGGCGCTGGAGCGGATCAACGCCACGGCGCGTGCGATCCTGGCGGCGGCCCCGGCGCGGCCGCAGGTCGGCTTGATCCTGGGGAGCGGCCTGGGGGCGTTCGCAGAGGGCCTGGAGGGCGCCGTGCGCCTGCCCTACGGCGAGATCCCGGGCTTCCTGGCTCCGACGGTGCCCGGCCACAAGGGCGAGCTGGTCCTGGGGCGCGCTGGCGGCGTGGACGTCGCGGTCATGTCCGGGCGCTTCCACTACTACGAGCACGGCGACATGGAGCTGGTGGCGTTCCCGATCCGGGTGATGCGCCAGCTCGGCGTCCGCTGCCTGCTGGTCACCAACAGCGCCGGCGGCATCGACCCCTCCTTCCGCCCCGGCGACCTGATGCTCATCGAGGACCACCTCAACCTGACCGGGCAGAGCCCGCTCCTGGGGCCGAACCTCGACTTCTTCGGGCCGCGCTTCCCCGACATGAGCTACGCCTACACCCCCGAGGTCCGGGCCGCCATCGAGGCCGCCGCCGCCCAGCGCGGCGTCAAGCTCCAGCGCGGCGTCTATGTCGGCCTGACCGGCCCGACCTACGAGACCCCCGCCGAGGTGCGCATGCTCCGCACCCTCGGCGGCGCCGCCGTCGGCATGTCCACCGTCGCGGAGGTCATCGTCGCCAACCACGCCGGCATGCTGGTGGGCGGCATCTCCTGCATCTCCAACCAGGCCGCCGGCCTCACCGAAGACCGCCTCAGCCACGACGAGATCAAAGAGGCCGCCGATCGGGCCCGGGACAGCTTCGTGGGCCTGCTGCACGGCACCCTGGAGGAGCTGATCCGCGCCGGGGTGGACCTCTCCCCCCTCCCGGGCGCGCTGGAGGCGCCCCTGCGATGACCACCCCACGCGCTGCTACGCTGATCGAGGGCGTGACCCTGGTGACGATGGATCGCCAGCTCCGCGTCCTCCACGGGGACCTCCTCATCCGCGAGGGCCGCATCGCGGCCCTCGGCCCCGGCGCCGGAGCGGGCCTCACCGAGGAGGTGCGGCGCCTGGACGCCCGGGGCCTCGTCTGCATCCCCGGCCTCGTCCAGACCCACATCCACCTCTGCCAGTCGCTCTTCCGCAACCTGGCCGATGACCTCGTGCTGGAGGACTGGCTCCGCCAGCGGATCTGGCCCTACGAGGGCGCCCTCTGCCATCAGACCCTCGGGGTCAGCGCCGACTACGGCCTCGCGGAGCTGGTCCGCGGCGGCACCACGACGATCCTCGACATGGGCACGGTCCACCACACCGACGCCATCGGGGAGGCGGTGACCCGCGCCGGCATCCGCGCCTTCCTCGGCAAGGCCATGATGGACGAAGGGGACGAGATCCCCGCCTCCCTCCGGGAGACCCACGCAGGCAGCGTCGCGGAGTCGCTGGCCCTGGCGAAGCGCTGGCACGGCGCCGCCGACGGCCGCATCCGCTACGCCATGTGCCCGCGCTTCGCCTTCTCCTGCTCCGAGGGCCTCCTGCGCGAAGTGGGCGAGATCATGAAGGATCGCCCCGAGTTCCTCATGCACACCCACGCCAACGAGACCACCTGGGAGAGCGCCGAGAGCCGCCGCCGCTGGAACAACAACTACATCGGCCACCTCCACGACCTCGGCCTCACCGGCGAGCGCGCCGTCCTCGCCCATGGCGTCCACCTGGAGGAGAGCGAGCGCCACATCCTCAAGGAGACCGACACCTGCATCACCCACTGCCCCTCCAGCAACCTGAAGCTGGGGAGCGGCATCGCCAACATCCCCCTCCTCTGGTCCTGGGGGATCCGGGTGGGCCTGGGCGCCGACGGCGCCCCCTGCAACAACAACCTCGACGCCTTCGTCGAGATGCGCCTGGCGGCGCTCCTCCAGAAGCCCCTCCACGGCCCCACCGCGATGCCGGCGCAGCGCGTGCTCCAGCTCGCCACCCGGGACGGCGCCGAGGTGCTGGGCCTGGGGGAGGAGATCGGCTCGCTGGAGGTCGGCAAGGCCGCCGATCTGGTGCTCCTGGATCTGAACCAGCCCCACCACGGCGTCGATGGCCCCGTGGCCGAGGCGCTGGGCGGCGACGTCTACGCCCGGATCGTCTACTCCGCCCACGCCAGCGACGTGCGCTACGTCTTCGCCAGCGGCGAGCCCCTCGTCGAGGCCGGCGCTCTGGTCCGCCAGGACCCCGCGGAGCTGCAGGCCCGCGGCCGCGAGGCGCTCCAGACCGTCGCAGGGCGCCTCTTCGGACGTTGAGCCCCTGGCCTTGTGGCCGCGCAGATCATCACTATCTTGATCAGCTTGACCGGCGACGCCCAAGCGCGCGCTCCTGTCAAGATCCGCTTGAAGCGTCAGAGGGGGTGTGATAGACGGACCCCCGATCGCGCTCCTGGATCGCGCGCCGTAGGTAAGAGGCTTGAAGAGATGATGATGAAGATGCGTGCATATGGAATGATCGCGCTGGTCTGCCTGGCCTTCGCCAGCGCAGCGGCTTGCAGCGACGACGCCAACACAGGCGTCAAGACCGGGGAGGGCGCCAACAACGCCAACAACCCGGGCGACAACAACGAGACCCCCGACGCGGACCCCATCCGCCCCCCGGGCCGCGGGGAGACGCCTCGGGACCAGGAGACCGACCTGGCCCCCGCCCCTGCCTCCTACCGCCTGGAGATCCAGGGGGACGCGGACCTCTCGCTCAACTACTACAACGAGGCCGCCCTCACCGTCCGCTACCTCGACGAGGAGGGGCGGGCGATCCGCGGCGGGCAGCTGCGCTTCGACTTCGTCGGTAGCGCTGGCGACCACGTCCTGAGCCAGAACGCGGCGGTGACCAACGCCCAGGGCGACGCCACCGTCCTCCTGGGCACCGGCCGCGTCTCCGGCACCTTCCGCGTGCAGGTCACCGCCGAGAAGGCCGAGCCGGTCGAGTTCACCGTCCGCGTCCTCGCCAAGGACAACGCCGCCTACGTGGTCCACACCACCTACCGCGGCGTGAGCCGCCCCGAGCTGGTCTCGGTCCGCCTCTACGACGCCAGCGTGACCTGCGCCCAGCTCGACCCCGGCGCCCTCCCCGCCGAGCGCGCCCACATCGACCTCATCCCCCTGGCGGATCTCACGGTGCCGGACGCCCGCTTCCTGGAGCTGCCCAACAACACCGGCTACACCGCCGTCTCCCTGGGCCTCTTCGGAGACGTCCCCATGGCCTGGGGCTGCAACGACTCCCGCCCCCTCATCGAGGACGGCTTCGATCAAGAGGTCGAGGTCCTCATGGAGGAGCTGCGCCCCCAGGTCGAGGGCTCCTACGACGTCGAGACCCGGGTGGATCTCATCGACGCCCTCCCCGAGCCCTGGCGCACCAACCTCGACCTCATCGGCCGCTTCTTCACCGACCCGGCGGAGGCGCTGGTCTTCTTCATGTTCGGGGATCCGAACATCGACGACGACGGCTGGCTGGGCGACTTCCTCTTCCTGGGGGACAGCCAGTTCTTCCACGATCTGGTCTACGATCTCCTCAGCGATCTGATCGATCAGGTGCTCCCGCCGGAGCTGCGCCAGCTCTTCACCTTCGGCGCCAACGTCTACCGGGTCGTGACCCAGTTCACGCTGGCGGGCTACGTCGATCTGGGCGCCCCGGCGGCGGACGGGACGCTGGTGGCGGGGCAGGTGCACCGCTATGACCGCCTCCGCCTCAAGTGGAACTGCGATCAGCAGGGCAACAACTGCGACGACTACGAGATCGGGATGACCGACCTCTCCGACGTGGGCTACCTCTCGGGCGAGTTCTCGGGCCGGGTCGCCACCTACGGGACCGACACCTACCTCCTGGTGGATCGCCACGCCTTCACCTTCAACTACGGCGCGCTGATCCTCTCCATCTTCGAGCAGCTGATCTTCCCCGAGATCTTCGGCCCGGGCGTGGACACCATGCAGGAGGTGCTGGAGAGCTTCATCGACTGCCAGAGCATCGCCAACGCCATCGTCGATCCCCAGGACCCCTTCAACTTCGTCATCGTCAGCGCCTGCCAGGACGGCGTGAGCGCGCTGGCGGACCAGCTCCTCGACCAGATCGCGGGCGTGGGCTCCGGGGTGCCGAACCTCTCCTTCGGCACCTTCCCGGTGGTCAACGACTGGGACGTCGCCCAGAGCGGCTGCCAGATGCTGGAGCCGGTCGCCTACCCCGAGGACGCACCCTTCCGCTACTTCGAGCGCCTGGGCACCCCCGAGGACCGCTGCGCCTGGGACGCCCAGCTCGTCACCAGCCAGGAGGTCCGGGCGATCCGCTCGGACTTCTTCGGGGTTCGCGCAGAGTGAGCCCCTTCCACCGCCGGTGCAGCCAGGTCCATTGGGCAGGCGCCTCGCGGATCGCGTCCTCGATGAGGGACGTGAAGCGCTGGGTGTCCCCGCCCAGGAGGGGCGGCTGGTAGCGGAGGAGGTGCTCGCCGGGGCGGATGCGGCGCGTAAACGCCGGGATCACCGGGACATGCCAGCGGCGGCTCAGCGCTTCGACGGAGCGCAGGGTCGCCGCTTCGCGTTGGAAGAAGGTCGTCGGGGCGGCGTGCTCCGGGTTCGCGTGCTGATCGAGGGCCACCGCCACGCAGCGCCGCGCCCGGAGCGCCCGGCGCACCCCGTCCAGCGCCTGATCGTCGTCCAGGAGGCGCAGCCCGGCCTCCGCGCGCCGCGCGCGCCAGAGATCATCCAGCCACGTCGGGCGCAGCCGCTTGGTCAGCACCGTGATGGGGAGCCCTGCGGCGGCCTCCGCCTGGAGGGCCAGCTCGAAGGCGCCCAGGTGGGCGCCCAGCAGGAAGACGCCGCCCTGCGCCAGCGCCTCCAGGACGTGCTCCCGACCCTCCACATGCAGCACCCCGCCTCCCCACGGCGTCGAGGTGGCCGGGAGCGGCTGCACGACCGCCGGGTCGAAGCGCGCCAGCTCCAGCCCGGTCAGCACCAGGTGCTCGAACATCGCCCGCGTCGTCGCCTGCGCGTCCAGCTCCGGCAGCGCGGCCTCCAGCTGCGCCTCCGCCAGCCGCCGCCGCCCCGGCGCCGCCCACCACCACGCCGCTCCTCCGGCCTGCGCCGCCCAGA
>CAUJGC010000578.1 GCA_963169075.1 Myxococcota bacterium | reverse complement strand
CCGCAGCAGAGCGCCTCTTTGGCCACAAACCGCTAGACTTGTTCAGCTTTATGCTTGAAAGGCTGGCCCCGCCCAGGCCGCCATCAGGCAGGCTTGGATCTCACAGAACAGCTCATGCATGACGAGTTGGCGGACAAGGCCGGAGCGACGGGCGAGTCTCGATACATGAAATGATGGTATACCTGATCCCGGGTGGGCGCGCGGGCTTCGTCGGGCCAGGCGGCGAGGTGGCCTTCGACGTAGGAGAGCCAGAGGGCGTCGGGAGATCGGGCGGCGCCTGGTCGATGCAGTCGCAGAGGGCCTCCCAGCAGGTGGCGTAGTCTTCGACGCTGCCTGCGGGCGGCGCCTCGCTGAGGAGGGCCCGGAGCTGCTCAAGCCAGGTGTTGGGGTCGCTTTGCATGGTCTTTGACGCGGCGCGTTAAGTTGATGTGCAGGCGCCTTGCGAGGCGCGGTGCCCCATGCTACCACACCCGATGGACAGAGCGCAGGAGGCCGGGCCAGCGGGGCCTGGGGGCGCTCATCACGGGAGCCTGCATGAGCGAGACCTTCACCATCGGCGGCGTGCCGGAGCACTTCAACCTCCCCTGGCATATGGCGCTGCATGGAGGCTACAGCCCGGCCCCGGGCGTCGCGCTGCGCTGGCAGGACTACCCCGGCGGGACCGGCGACATGTGCCGGGCGCTGGCGACCGGCGAGCTGGACGTGGCGGTCCTCCTGACCGAGGGGATCATCAAGCACATCGCCAGCGGCGGCGAGGCGCGCCTGGTGGGCACCTACACGAAGACCCCGCTGATCTGGGGCATCCATGTGGCCGCCGAGGGGCCGATCCAGGCGATGAGCCAGCTCCGGGGCGGGCGCTACGCCATCAGCCGGGCGGGCTCCGGCTCGCACCTCATGGCCGCGCTGGACGCCGCCCAGCGCCAGTGGCCCGAGCCCGACTACGTCACCATCGGGGATCTCGACGGCGGGCGCGAGGCGCTGCGGACCGGACGCGCCGACGCCTTCATGTGGGAGAAGACCATGTCGCTCCCGCTGGTGCACAGCGGCGAGTGGCGCCGCGTCGGGGAGTTCGCCGGGCCCTGGCCGGCCTTCGTGATCGCCGCCAGCGCGCAGGCGATGGCGCGCGGGACGCAATGGCTCCGCGATCTGCTCGATCACGTCAGCCGCGCCTGCGCCCAGGCCGAGGCCGACCGCCCGGCCACCGTCCGCTTCATCGGAGACTCCTACGAGATCCCCCAGGAAGACATCCTCGCCTGGCTGGATCACACCCGCTGGAGCTGCGCCCCCCAGGTCTCCGCGGCCATGCTCCAGACCGCCGGCGAGATCCTGGCCGACGCCGGCATCCTCGACGCCCCGCTGCCCCCCGAGGCCCTGGTGGCCGGGCCGGAGCACCTCGCGCCGTGAGCGGGATGATGCCGACGCGGCGGCGCGTTGGCACCCCGCTCGCCTGCGAGCGTCCCGACCCCTCCCACCAAGGAGCCCTATGTACTACGACGTGATCCAGCGCATGGCCGCCAGCCTCCACAACCTCCACAACATCCTGGAGAAGGCCGAGGCCCACGCCGAGGCCCGGAAGTTCGACGCCGCGAACCTGCTGGCGACCCGCCTCGCCCCCGACATGTTCCCCCTGACCCGCCAGATCCAGGTCGCCGCCGACAACGCCAAGTTCGCCACCGCGCGCCTCACCGGAAAAGAGGCCCCCCGCGACCCCGACGACGAGACCACCATCCCCCAGCTCAAGGAGCGCCTCCAGCGCACCATCGCCTTCATCCAGAGCGCCCAGCCTGCCGACTTCGACGGCGCCGCCGAGCGCGAGGCGCGCCTGGGCTTCCTCCCCGGCCTCTACATGACCGGCCACGACTACCTGATCCAGTTCGCCGTCCCCAACTTCTACTTCCACCTCACCGCCGCCTACGCCATCCTCCGCTCCAGCGGCGTGGAGCTGGGCAAGCGCGACTTCATCGGTGAGATCACGCTCCACCCCGACAAATAACAGGGGATCCGGGGGAGGGCCGCCTCCCCCGGCCGCCGGAGGCCAACCCCGCATGAAGACCCTCGCACCGCTCCTCCTCCTCGCCTTCACCCTCCTCGCCGCCTGCCAGCCCTCCTCGCCTGCCGCGCCTCCCCAGGAGCCTGCCCCAGCCTCCGCGCCCGCGCCGGCCTCAGCTGCTTCGACTCCCCCCGCCTCCGCCGCTGCGCCGACCTCCGCCGCAGCCCCCAGCGCGGCCCTCGTCGGCCGCTGGACCTCCGCCCGCTTCGAAGGCGAGGGCTGCCCCCCCGAGGTCAAGCAGCTCGACATCGAGCTGCTCGACACCGGCGCCTTCTCCATGAAGGCCCAGCTCGCCCAGGGCAGCGACCAGCGCCAGGGCACCTGGCAGGCCCAGGACAACCGGCTCACCCTCCAGCTCCCCGGCGCCCCCCCCATCCTCGGCACCTTCGCCGTCACCCCCGACGGCCTCGTGATCGAGGAGGACAACGCCCGCTGCAAAGAGCACTACCGACGCGCGCCCTGAGGGCCGGGGATGTTTCACGTGAAACATCCCTGCCGCCCGACGCCGAGCCCGCGCTCACGGGCCTCGAAAAAAATGCGCCGCCGCGTCGAAAAACTCTGCAACGCCCCCCGAACCTCCGCGTCCGACCCGTATGTGAGGCACCGAAGCGGTCCAAGCCCGAGAAGAACCCCGACCCTGGGGTTCAACCTGCCAGGTCGCCCACATCACCCTACATGCGGCCTCGCCGCGTCAGCACAGCTGGAGGTTCCCCATGAAGAAGCTCATCCCGTCCCTCGCCCTCGCCCTCGGCCTCCTCGGCATCTCGGCCACGGCCTTCGCCGCAGACAACTGCACCCCCTGCAACGCCACCCAGAAGAGCAACGGCGAGAAGGCCTGCGCGCAGTCCTTCGGCGGCTCGGCGGGCGATTACGGCGCCTCCACCTGCACCCACTGCAAGGACAACAACCGGCTCTACGTGACCTGTTGGAAGAACGGCGCGGAGCAGGGCAAGATCGACATCAACAACCTCTTCGACCGCACGGTCAAGGAGAGCAAGCAGACGAAGGCTCCGCTGAACTGAGCGAGCCTGCGCGCTGCGACGTCACTTCAGCCCTCTCTCAAGCCTGGCGTCTGTCGCCAGGCTTGATGCGCTTGGGGGCGCTGCGGATGGAGGGTCGCTCGCCCGACTCCGACAGGGACATACGGTAAGTCGGTCTGGCTGATATCCTGCCCCGGAGGGTGCTTCAGGCGCCTGGGAGGGCGCCCTGGCACGCCCGGCGAGGCGGGCGAGCGGCTCATAGGGCTTCATCAACGCGGTGGGGGGCGGAGGGATCTATTTTTCTGGCGCGGGGGTGAAGAGGACGAAGCCGAGGAGGTGGACGGCGGGGTCGCCGGGCGGCAGCGCAGGGGGCGGCGCGTGGTAGAGCGCGGCCTCGACGGCCTGGGAGAGCGGGCCTTCGGCGTCGAGGACGCGCTGGATCTCCAGGGCGGCGGCGGTAGGGAGGGGTGCGCGGAGGGCGTCCATGAGGCGCTCGTGCCAGGCGAGGGCGTCGGGGTCATGGGCGCTGGGGGGCGGGGCAGCGGCGAGGCGGCGGAGGAGGCGGTTGGCCGCGGAGGCGGGGGGGAGGGCGGGGGCCGGGGCAGCCCGGAGGCCCTGCGCGAGGCGGAGGGCCCAGGTGAGCCCGGCGCGGAGGTGCATGGGCGGGGGTCGCTCGGCGGGGGCCGCGACGCGTCGGAGGAGGGCGTGGAGGCGGGGGTAGACCTGCTCGCGGCGCGCCTCCACCCGGAGGGAGGACGCCTCGACGAAGGCGTAGCGCACCGGCTCCAGGTCGCCCTCCACGGCGAGGAGGAGGAGGGTGCCGGGGCTGAAGCGGGGCGTGGCCTGGAGGCACCAGCCGGGGGGGAGCGGGGCGTCAGGCGGCGGGGAGCGGAGGAGGGCGAGGAGGTCATGCTCGGGGTCAGCGGCGGCGGTCGCTGCGGGGTGAAGGGCTGCGAGCGCGGCGTCGAGGGGGTCCTCTCCGGCGTGGAGGAGGCGCTGGAGCCAGCGGAGGTGGTCGGGGTGGGGGAGGAGGGGGTCGGGGTCATCCTGGAGGAGCTTGGAGGCCGCGTCGAGGCGCTCGGAGACGCGGCGCTGAAGCTCCAGCAGGCGCTCCAGGCTACGGTCGGGGAGGGCCAGGGCCAGCGTGACCTGGCGCCCCGGGGGGCCGAGGCGATCCACGCGCCCGAAGCGCTGGACGAGGCGCCGGGGGTTCCAGGGCATGTCGAGGGAGGCGACGAGGCGGCAGCGCTGGAGGTTGGCCCCCTCCGCGAGCACATCGGTGGCGATCAGGACGCGGATGGCGGCGCGGGGGTCCTCCTGGGGGTGCGCGAAGCGGTCCAGGAGGAGGTCGCGGGGGAGGTCCTGCGGCGCCCCGCCGCCGCCTGCGACGCAGGCGCCGCCGCCGTGGAGGAGCCCGACCGCGCTGCCGGGGAAGGCCGCCGAGACGACGCGGAGGAGGTGTGCGGCGGTGTCGGTGAAGCGCGTGAAGAGGAGGGCCGGGGCGTCCTCGGGGAGGCTCTGGAGCAGCGCCAGGAGCGGGGCGTCCAGCGGCGGCTCGGCCAGGAGGGGGCGGAGCAGCTCGCGGAGGCGGAGGACGCGCTCCAGCTGGGCGCAGAGGCGGTCGGGGCCTGGCGCGCCGGGGGCGGCGCGCTCGGCCCAGGCGAAGGGGAGGAGGAGCTGGCGGTCGTCCTCGGCGGCGAGCTGGCCGAAGAGGGCGCGCCAGGCGCGCCGATCCAGGGCGGCGCCCAGGCGCGCCGCCTCCAGGCTCCGGCGGAGGAAGGCCTCCAGGCGGCTGAGGGAGGCGTCGAGGGCAGCGGGGCTGGACTCCAGCCGGGCCAGGAGGAGGGCGCGGAGGAGCGGCGCCGGGGCCTGGACGACCTGCTCATCCAGGGCCTCGATCTCTGCGAGGAGCGCGTCCAGGAGGCCGGGCCAGCGGGCGCTCAGGTCGCCCTGGAGGAGCACCTGCTGGCGCAGGGGGAAGTCCAGCCGCGCCAGCTCGCCGCTGGCGGTGGGGACGCGGACGCCGCGCGGGTAGAGGCGCCGCAGGAGCGCGCGGGGGCGGCGCACCATGAGGCGCCGGAGCGCAGGGGTCAGGTCGGCGCCCTGGGCGACGGCCTCCTCCAGCGGCGCGCCCAGGAGCGGCGCCAGCGCGCCGCGCGGGCAGAAGAGGCGCAGGAGCGCGACGAGGTCGCGCGGCGCGAGCCCCACGGGGGTCGCGGTGAGGAGGAGGGTGGGGTGCTCGGCGGCCAGGAGGGCCAGCGTGCGGTAGCGGAGGGTGCCGGGGTGGGCGAAGGCGTGGGCCTCATCGACGACGAGGAGCCCGGCGGGGGCAGGCAGGGCCTCGTCGGGGCTGGCCGCGCGGGAGAGGGCGGTGTGGGAGGCCAGGTGGACGCGCTCGGAGAGGCCCGCGGCCTCCAGGGCGCGGCGCCACATGGGGAGGAGGATGGCGGGGGCGAAGACCGCGCCGCGAGGGTGCTCGGCCAGCAAGGCGAGGGCGACGTGGGTCTTGCCCAGCCCCACCTCATCGGCCAGGAGGGCGCCGCCGAAGCAGGCCAGGGCGGCGCGCAGCGCGACGACGGCGCGCTGCTGGAAGTCGGGCAAGGCGAGGTCGCCCCAGGGGGCGTCGCCGCCGCCCAGCTCGCGCTGGAGGAGGCGGAGCACCCAGGCTCGCTGGAGGTCACGCGGGGCGCTCATGCGGACCTCCGGAGCAGCGCAGGCTGCGCGGCGGCGGGGCGCTCGTAGAGCGCGAGGACGAGGGCGTCGAGGGTGCTCTGGAGCGCGTCGGCGCGCTCGGGGTGGAGGTGGAGGTGCTGCCCCAGCAGGAGGAGGCGCCGGAGGACCGGCGGGAGGGGGCCGCCGCTCAGGACCTCCGCGAGGGGGTCGGGGAGGGGCAGGACGGCGATCACCCAGGAGAAGAAGCGGCGGTAGCCGTCGGCGGCGGGCTCTGCGATGGCGGCGGCGAGCTGACGCACAGGGGAGCTGTTGAGCCAGGCGGCGAGGAGCGTGGCGGCCTCCAGGGTCGCGGTGGGGATGTAGTAGGAGGTATTTAAAGGTAGGAGGAGCCGCCCCTGCTCCCCGCGCTCGGGCAGCGCCACCGCCTCCAGGCGCGCGCCGATGTCGCGCCAGGCCACCCGGGGACCGGCGAGCTGGGCGCCCACCCGGAAGAGCCGCCACCAGGGGTCCTGCGCCCCCAGATCCGCGCGCCGCTCCAGGCGCCCACGGAAGGGCCGCAGCTCGCAGAGCAGCTCGGCGGGCAGCGAGGGGAGCGGGGCGTGGGTCTGGGGGTCGTGGGGGTAGACCAGGTGGTGGGCGACGCGGTAGCGGAAGGCGCCCAGATCCGCGCCGCGCAGGAGCGCCGCCTCCCAGGCCGGGGCGTCCCGGCGCGCCTGGCGCACGAACGCCTCGTTGTACCCCGTCATGACGCCGCGGGTGGGGTTCAGCGCGGGGTGGGCGGCCAGCGGCGGGTGCTGCCCCAGCGTCAGCGCGCCCGGCTCCATCTGGACCCAGGGAGCCGCCAGGTCCTCGGGGTCCAGGCTGAGGTCGGGCGGCGGCGGCGCCCCGTCGGCGCGGGTGGCGACCAGCGCGCAGGGGTAGGCCCGCGCGTCGGGGAAGTGATCCTCGGAGAGCTCGCGCACCTCGTGGAGGCGGGTGCGCTGGAGGACGAGGCGCCGGAAGGCGCCGCCGTAGAGCGCGCGGGTCAGCTTGGTCGGCAAGAGGAGCGCCATCGTGCCGCCGGGGCGCAGCAGCTCGACGGCGCGCTCGACGAAGCACGCGGCCAGATCGACCCGCGTGCCGCCGCCGGGGGTGGACTCCAGGAGCCCCCCGGCGGTCCAGGCCGGGCGGTGGAGGACCGCGTAGCGCCGCCGCAGCGCCTCCTGGGTCGCTCGCGGGACGTGCTCCAGGCGCACCCAGGGCGGGTTGCCGACGATCAGGTCGAAGCCGCCGCGCTGCATCACCTCGGGGAAGTGGAGATCGGGGCTGAAGGCCGCCTGGGCGGGCAGCTCCGCGAGGGCGCGGAGGCGGCGCTGCTCGGCCCGCAGCGCCGCCAGCTCCGTGCGCAGCGCGGCAGGCGCCGGGCGCTCCAGCCCGGGCAGCAGCGCGGGGGCGCCGAGGCTCGCCTCCAGCGCCTCCTGCCGCGCCGCCAGCCGCCGCAGGTGCTCTCCCAGGAGGCGCTCCAGCTGCTCCCCCTCCGCGGCGGCCACGACCGCGCGCAGCCCGGCCTTCTCCCCGCCCGAGGCCGAGGCGTAGCGCTGCTTGAGCTCGTCCAGCTCCTCCACGTCGCGCTGCCACGCCGACCAGGCCGCGCCGGGGACCAGCCAGCCCAGCGGCGAGCGGAGGGCGTCTCCGCAGCGGATCCGGTGCTCCAGGTTCGGCAGCGGCTCCAGCGACGCGCCCGGCGCCTCCACGTCCAGGATCGCCAGCCAGAGCCGCAGGGCGCACAGGTGCGCCGCCACCGGCTGGATGTCCACCCCGTGCAGCGTCCGGGTCACCAGCCGCCGCCGCAGCGCGGCGGCAGGCTCGGGGCGCTGCCCCAGCGCCCCCCGGAGGCGCTGGTGGAGCGCCTCCAGCTGATGCAGCGCCCCCAGCAGGAAGGCCCCCGAGCCGCACGCCAGATCCAGCACGCTCAGGTGCTCCAGACGCGCCTGCACGGCCTCGCCCAGCTCGCGCGGCAGCCCGGGGCGCGGCGCCGCGGGGTCCAGCAGCTGGGCGGCGGCCCCCTCCGGCACCCCCCAGGCCACGAGCTGCCGCAGGAGCCCCGCGCGGAAGACCTCCTCCACCAGCGCCCGCGGCGTGTAGAAGACCCCGGCCGCTGCGCGCTCCTCGGGCTCCATCAGCGCCTCGAAGACCCGCCCGAGCGCCGCCGGATCGATCCCGATCCCCTCCCCGTCGTCCCGCGTCGTGAAGGCGAAGCGCTCCAGGAGGTGATCGAAGACCGGCCAGAGCGCCTCATCCGGCACATCCAGGCGCGGGTGGCGCCGCTCCAGCGCCGAGGGCTCAAAGAGCCCGCCGTTGAGGTAGGGCAGCGCCCCAAGCGCCCGCACATCCTCCGGGCGCTCCGACGGCGGGCGGTTCAACGCCGCGAAGAGGAGCGGCCGCAGCACCGCCCGGTAGAAGGTCTGATGCGGCGTCGGCGCGGCGCGCCACCTCCGCACCAGCCCGCGCAGGAAGTCCGGGCGGCCGTCCAGCAGGCGCTTCTTCTGCAGAAAGTAGAGGAAGATCAACCTGTTCAACAAGAGCAGCGCCGCCTGGCGCCGCGCCTCCTCCCCCACCTCGCCGCTCCACCCCTCCAGCGCCGCCGACAGGCGATCGTGGCAGCGCTCAAAGCGCAGATAGAAGCGCCGCGTCACCCGCGCCAGATCCAGCTCCTCGCGCAGCCGCGCCGTCAGGCCCTCGGCGGACTCCCCGGGCAGCGGGCGGAGCCGCTGGAGGCGCTCCTCCTCCAGCGCCGCCGGCGAGTCCGGGCGCAGCGCGATCAGGTGAACCCCCGGCGCGTCGGGATCACCCGCCGGGTGGGGCAGCGCCGCCCAGAGCTGCGACCCCGCCGGGTCGCTCACCAGCAAAAGCCCGCGGAACGCCCGGTTCCGACGCCAGAGCCGCCCCGCCCAGCGCGGCAGCCACGACGACGCCCCCTCCGCGAACGGCGCCGCCGAGCGCAGCAGCATCACCACAAAGCCCGGCGCGTCCGGGGCGTGCCCCAGCCACGTCAGCCGCCCCGACACCTCGGGCGACAGCGCCCACCCCTCCCGCGCTGCCGTCTCCACCGGCCGCGTGACGTAGCCCAGCCCAGCCAGCAGCTCGCAGATCGCCTCATCACCGTACAACATGGGACCTCCCGACACGAGGGGCGCTTCTGTACGCCCGTCATGTAGTTGTTTTCGGGAGATCGACGCACGTTGTGCGTCCAGGGATGATTTTTTCTACCTCACCGCTTCCGACGCCGCCAGGACCAGAGCGCCACGCCGCCCACCATCGTCAACGCCATACACTCCAGCGGGATCGGGACATAGCGCCGCGGACGCACCACCACCGCCGCCGGGATCACCGGCTCGCCGGGCGCCACCGGCGCCAGCGTCGGCGCCTCCTGCGGCCACGGCGGCGCCTCCAGCGCGTAGTGGGTCATCCACGAGGTCAGCCCGAACCACGACGCGGGGCTCATCTCCCCCAGCGCCGAGCGCGCCTCGGGGAGCGGCCGCGACGCCTCCAGCGCCCCCTCCCACCCCGCGACGCGCCACGGCCCCGGCCCCACCGCGTAGATCGCCACCTGCCCGGGCGGCGGCGTCCCCTCCGGCGCGCTGCGCCCAAGCGTCACCGCGCCGCCAGCCTCCCCCGCCAGCTCCACCACCACCGGCTGCACCTCGAACGACTCCAGCAGCGGGCTCGGGTTGTCCCAGACCACCCCCACCAGCCGCCACCCGCGCCCTGCGAGCGTCGCCAGCCACCCCTCCAGACCGGCGGGCGCCTCCAGGCCGCTCGCCTCCAGCCACGCGGCCACCGCGCCGGCCTCCGCCGGGTCCAGCACCGCGGGCGGCGGCGGCGGACCGTCCTGCATCGCCTTGAAGACCGGGCGATCCACCTCCTGCTGAAGCTCCGCGATCACCTTGTCCCGCGTCGGCACCCCCAGCGTCACGCAGAGGAGCGTCACCCGCACCCCGGTGATCTCCGGCTCCCCCTCGATCTCCGCCGGGGACGCCAGCGCCTGGAGCTGGGTGAAGGGCCGCTCCGGCGCCGCCTGGAGCGACGCCGGGGCCGAGGGCACCGGCCACAGCAACCCCACCCGCCCCGCCCGCGTCTTCAGCCGCGCGCGCCAGGCCACCTGGTGCCGACCGATCTCCGCGGGCGACGCCGACACCACCCAGCGCTCCTCCAGCACCTCCACCGGCTCCCGGGACGCCGACGCCGACACCGCGACCTGCCCCCAGGCCGCGCCGCCCCACAGCAGCACCCCACACGCCAGGCTGGCGACTCCCAACACCTTCCGCACGCGCTCACCTCACTCGGGGGAGATCGTCAAGTACGTCTGCACCTGCCAGCTGTCGCTGATCCGCTCCGTCACCAGCCGACACGCCACGACCCGGCCGCGCAGCCGCTCCGCGACCCGCACGTCGGGGATGCGCCCCTCCGGGTAGACGTTCCCAGGCTTGAAGCGGATCCCGCTGACCTCGGCGTGGTGCCAGTAGGCCGTATACTCGATCCCCGTCTCTACGTCGCGCAGCCAGGGGTGATGGGGACGCGCCTCCACGCGCTCGCTGAAGATCCCCACCTCCACCACCTGCAACACCTCCACCTCGACCCGGTGACCCACCGGGATCGGCGCCACATAATCCAGAATCAGCTGCCGTGTCACGTCCTCTCTCCCTCCTGCGTGGACTTGCCCACGGGCGGCGCGCTATCCTCCCAGCGCCGCGTCGCGGCACGCCCCTCTCCTACGGAGCCTGCCCCATGACCGAGCCCGCGCCGCTCACCCTCTTTATGCTCCCCGGCAGCCCCCGCGTCGAGTCGGCCTCGCCTTTTTGCGTCAAGGTCGCCCGCGCCCTCAACCTCAAGGGCCTCCCCTGGCGCGCGGTCTACGCGGGGCGCCGCCTCAAGACCCTGGAGAACCCCAGCGGCAAGCTCCCCGTCCTCCAGCACGGCGCCGATCTCCTCTCCGACTCGGCGGCCATCCTGACCTTCCTCGACCGCCTCCAGCCGGAGCCGCCCCTCACCCCGCGCGACCCGGCGGACGCCGCGCGGGCGCGCGTCCTGGAGTCCTGGGCCTCCCTGGCCTTCTACCCCGATCTCCTCTACCTGCGCTGGGTGATCGACGCGAACTACGCCCGCTACAAGGCGGCCTTCATCGACCCCTGGCCTCGGGAGCAGCGCCTCCTGACTCGCCGCCGCGTGCTCCGCGACCTCCGCAGCCACGGGGTCGGCCTCCAGGATCTCCCCCAGGTCCTCAGCGCGCTGCGGCGACGCCTCGACGACCTGGACGCCCTCCTCCGCGACGCCCCCTTCCTCCTCGGCGAGTCGCCCTCCCGCGCCGACCTCGCCCTCTTCTCCGTCACAGGCGCCCTGGTCCTCGGCACGACCCCCGAGGCGGAGCCCCTGGTCCGCGAGCGCACCGCGCTCTGGGCCTGGCTCCAGCGCACGGACGCCCGCACACGGCGGCCCGCGTAGGTGGGGGTCTGGGGTCGCG
>CAUJGC010000577.1 GCA_963169075.1 Myxococcota bacterium | reverse complement strand
CGGCGGAGGGCTTGTCCCCGGGGGGGCGGGTGGAGGGCGAGGGCGAGGGGGGGCCAGGGGGCGAGGGGGTCGGCGCAGGCAGCGGCGAGGGTGCCGGTGAGGAGGGCGTCCTCCAGGGGGGTGAGGGGCCGGAGGAGGCGGGCGGGGTCGGCGGGGCGCTCCAGGACGAGGGCGGCGAGGGCGTGGGCAGCGGCGGGGTCGAGGCCGAGGAGGAGGCGGGAGCGGCCGATGGAGGCGACGTTGTGCCAGGCGAGGTCGAGCAAGGCGAGGTCGTCAGCGTGGGACGGGAGGTGGCGCAGGTCGAGGAGATCGAGGCGCAGCGCAGGCGCCAGGCGCGCCGCGAGGTGGCTCCTGGCCTGGGGGAGGAGGGTGTGGAGGGCGTGTGCGAGGGCGCGGCGCCGCGCGCGCTCCGGGGGCTGGAGGCGCGTGACGCGCGGGAGCGCGTCGAAGGCGAGGCGGCTGGGGTTCACCGGGGCAGCTCGGGGACGCTGAGGTAGATCGCGCGCAGCGGGTCCAGCTCGTCGCCGTAGAGGTAGGCGGGGCCGAGGCCGACGGAGGAGGCGCCGAAGACCGAGATGGCGCGCTGGGCGGCGGAGGGGCCTTCATCGCCGCCGCGCTTGTTGCGCCAGAAGGAGGTGCTGGCCTCCTGCTGCTGCTCCCACTGGGCCTGGAGGACGAGGAGATCGCTGAGGGAGGTGGGCAGCTCGGGGGCGAAGGCGAGCATGACGAGGCCCGCGACCTTGGCGTCGTCGGTGGCGCGGTGTGCGTTCTCCAGGGGGATCCCGAGGCGTTCGGCCACGTCCCCGAGCTTCTTGCTGCGCTCGCCGCGTTGCAGCTCGCGGGCGAAGATGAGGGGGTCGAGGGTGGGCGCCTCGGGGGGCCAGGCGAAGCCGCAGCGCTTGAGCTCGGCGTCGATGAAGCTCTGGTCGAAGCGGAGGTTGTAGGCGCAGAGGCCGACGCCCTGGAGGCGTCGGGCGACCTCCTGGGCGATCTCCTCGAAGCGGGGGGCGCTGGCGACGTCCTCGTCCTTGATGCCGGTAAGTTCTTGAACCTCAAGGGGTATGGGCTTGCCCGGGTTGACCAGAGAGCCCCACTCTTCCAGGATCTGGCCGCGCTCAAAGGTGACGAGGCCGATCTCGATGATGCGCTCTTCGTCGGGCTTGAAGCCTGTGGTCTCGACGTCCAGGGCGACAAAGCGAAGATCGGTCCACTCTTCGGGCCACTGAAATGCCTGGGTCATGCGCGCGCTCCGTGCAGCGCCTCGCGCTCCACGCCGCGAGGCGAGGTGCATCGTGCCACCGGACCCGCCAGACGGCAAGGCGCGCGAGAAGATCGCGCGTTATGATGCGCGGCGCGCGGGGGTGTGTTAGCATGGTCGGCGCGTTGGGTGCGCCATGCGGCGCGTCGGGAGGTGAGGCTTGAGGTGAAGATGGGTCGCGCGGCGCTGGTGCTCCTGGGAGGCTTGCTCTGGGCGGGTTGCGCGGCGCGCGGCGGTGATGCGGGCGGCGCGCCCGGCATATTGCAAATCACTTGCAACCCACCGGACACCTCCATCCTCATCGACGGCGAGCGCCTGGGGATCGTCGGAGGGTGGCGCGGCGGCGCGATCCCGCTGACCCCCGGGCGTCATCAAGTCGAGCTGACGCGGGCTGGCTACTACCCCTACCTCCTGGATCTGGAGGTAGCCGCAGGCGGGACGCAGCGCTTGACGCTGGAGCTGATCCCTCGCCTGGATGAGATCGACGACCTCGACCCGCAGGAGGGAGAGGTCGAGGGGCCAGCGGCCCCGCCGCACTGAGCAGGATCGCGCGCATGGCTGACACCCTCCAAGCCGTCCTCCACGAAGTCCCTGCGCTCCACGAGCTGACGCAGGACACCGCCGTGACCGAGGTGCACATCACCCCGGGCGGGCGGGTCCGCTACCGTCGCGGGGAGGAGCGCGGCGCGCTGAGCGCCGCGCTGGAGGGCGGCGCGCTGGAGCGGATCGCCGGGGTGATCCTGAGCGCAGGCGAGCAGGCCAGCCCCGGCGTCGCCGTGCTGGAGGCCGGGCCGCTGCGCTGGACCGCGCTGGGCGGCCCGGCGAGCAAGGGCGGCGCGGCGGTGAGCGCCCTGCGCCTGCGCCCCACCCGCCCCACCCGCCGCGAGCTGATCCGCGAAGGCTTCACCACGCGCCCGCTCCTGACCCTGGTCGAGAGCCGCCTCCGCGCCGGCCAGCGCGTCGCCCTGGCCGGCGCCCGCATCGCCGCGCCGCGCCGCCTCCTCCACGCGCTGCTGGAGAGCTTCGGAGACGATCAGGTCGTGACGCTCCTCCAGGGCGAAGAGGAGCTGGACACCGAGGGGATGGAGCTGACCTGCCTCCGACGCCCGCAGCTCCCCCAGGGCGCCGCCGAACGCCGCGCCCTGGTGGACGTGATCGGGCGGAGCGACGTCGTGATCACAGACGCCGTGCAGGACGCCGCCGCCTGGGCCTGGGCGAGCGTCCGGGTGGCGGGGTGGACCCCGCCAGCGCAGCTCCTCTCTCTCCAGGCGGCGACGCCAGGCGCCGCGCGGGCGATGCTGGCGCGGTGGACAGGCGAGGACGAGGGGGCCGACGTCCTGGTCTGGTGCTCCGGCGACGGCGCCGGAGGCCGCGCCGAGGCCGCGCTGCACCTGGAGGGCGGCGCAGCCCGCCCGCTCGGCGCCCTGGAGGTCCTCTACGGCGAGCTGCCTCCGCTGCCCGAGCCCGAGTCACAGCCGGAGCCGGAGCCACAGCCCGAACCCGAGCCACAGCCCGAACCGGAGCCCGAACCCGAACCCGAACCCGAACCCGAGCCTCCGCCCGCCCGGGAGCCCGCCCCAGCGCCGCCGCTGACCGCGCCGCCCCGCGAGCCCGAGCCTGCGCCGCGCGCCGTCGAGCCTACGCCGCCGCAGGCGGCGCCCTCCCCTGCCCTCGCCGAGCCTGCCGCGCCGCCGCGCGCCGACGCCGCGCCGAAGGATGCAGAGCCGCAGGCGCCGACGCCAGCGGAGCCCAGCCCGACCCCGCAGCCCGAGCCGCCCCCCTCCGCCGGCGCAGGAGCGCCGGCCGAGCAGACCGCCGAGGCGCGGCGACCTGCCGCCGAGCCGCTGCGCCGCGAGCGCGTCCTCTCGCGGGGGCGGGAGGAGCTGCGCCGCCCCGAGCCCGCTCCAGAGCCGACGCCGGAGCCGCCGCGCCCGGAGCCAGCGGCGCAGGCGCCTGCGCCGCCGGGTGAGGCGCCGCGACCTGACCCGCCGCCCGCGGAGCGGGCGCGCCCGGCGCTCCCGCCGACCCTCCCGCCGCGGGGCGGCGAGGTGGAGCGGCCGCGTGGACGG
>CAUJGC010000576.1 GCA_963169075.1 Myxococcota bacterium | reverse complement strand
CCCAGCGACCCGTCGGTGTCCCCCCGTCACGGGGGGGACCGTCCCCGTTCCTCCTGAGCGCGCAGCGAACAGGAGGTTACGGGGCCGGGGGGGTTGCCGTCACGGGGGGGACCGGCCCCGTTCCGCCGACGAAGCGCAGCGGAGTCGGCGGTTACGGGGCCGGGGGGGTCGCTCGACAAACGCGCCTGGGTCGATGCAGAGTGGAAGGCCGCGGCGGGTTCGGCTGTTGGGTGGGTCGCAGCGCTGGGGAGCGGCCCCGGCAGCGGATGAAGAGCGCAGGAGGAGCGGAGATGGAGTATCGGCAGCTTGGAGCGAGCGGCGTGAAGGTGTCTACCCTCTGCCTGGGGGCGATGACCTTCGGGGAGCCGGACGCGACGTCGTTCATGCACGAGGTGGGGTGCGATGACGCGACGTCCTGGGCCATCATGGACGCGTCCCTGGAGGCGGGGATCAACTTCATCGACACGGCGAACGTCTACGGTCAGGACGGGCTCTCGGAGAAGATCGTGGGGCGCTGGATGAAGGATCGCGGCGCGCGGGATCAGGTGGTCCTGGCGACGAAGTTCCGCTTCAAGATGGGGGACGGCCCCAACGCCTCGGGGGCGTCGCGCTACCACATCATGCAGGCGGTGGAGGCGAGCCTGAAGCGGCTGGGCACGGATCGCATTGATCTGTATCAGATTCATATGCAGGATCGCACGGTTCCCGAGGAGGAGACGCTGCGCGCGCTGGACGATCTGGTGCGTCAGGGGAAGGTGCTCTATCTGGGGTGCAGCAACTACGCGGCGTACCGGATGGTGGACAGCCTGTGGACGAGCCGGACGCAGCGGCTGGAGCGCTTCGTGGCGCTCCAGGCGCAGTACAGCCTGGTGGAGCGCGGCCTGGAGCTGGAGCATGTGCCGGCGTGCCGGGAGCACGGGCTGGGGATCCTGCCGTGGTCGCCGCTGGCCAGCGGCTTCTTGACGGGGAAGTACCGCCCGGACGAGGCGCCCCCGGAGGGGTCGCGCCTGAGCAAGTGGCAGGATCGGCGCAAGGCGTTTGATACGCCGCGGCACTGGCGCATCCTGGCGGCGGTGGAGGCCGTGGCGGCGGAGGTCGAGGCGACCCCGGCGCAGGTCTCGCTGGCGTGGCTGCTCCAGAAGCCGACGGTGACGAGCGTGATCTTCGGCGCGCGGAGCGTGGCGCAGCTCCGGGACAACCTGGCGTCGGCGTCGGTGAAGCTGAGCGCGGCCCAAATGGAGCAGCTCGACGCGGCGAGCGCAATGGAGCTGGGCTATCCCTACAACTTCATCCACCGCATCCAGAGCGTATGGTGAACGTCTCCCCCGAGAGCATCCGCGCGCTGGTGGTGGATGACGACCACTCGCTCCGCGCCTTCTTGATGACGGTGCTCCAGGAGCGCGGCTATCAGGTCGAGGGGCTGGCCGACGGCGCGGAGGCGCTGGCGGCCTTCCGGCGTCGGCCCTACGACCTGATGCTGGTCGATCTGAGCCTGCCGGGGCTCTCGGGGGCCGATCTCTGCCGGGCGGTGCGGGCGCTGCCCGAAGGCGAGGACCCGGTGATCATCTGCGTGACCGGGCACACGGGTCCGGAGGCGCTCAACGCGGTGCTGGACGCGGGGGCCAGCGACTTCCAGGGGAAGCCGCTGCGCCTGGCGCTGCTGGAGACGCGGCTGACCATCGCGGAGCGGCGCCTGGGGGAGCACCGCCAGCGCCGCGCCATGGAGCGCGCGCTCCAGGAGAGCGAGCGTCGGATGGAGAAGATCGCCCGGAACACGCCGGGGATGATCTTCGAGCTCTCCCAGGACACCTCGGGGGAGCTGCGCTTCCACTTCGCCAGCGACGGCTGCCGCGAGCTTTTTGGGCTCAGCGAGGAGGACCTGATGGCGGACGCGCGGCTCCTTTTGGGGCGCATCCACCCGGAGGATCTGGGGCGCTTCCATCACACGCGCCGCATCTCGGCGGAGCGCCACATCCCCTGGGAGTGGGAGGGGCGGAGCGTCCGTCGGCTGGGGAGCCAGTGGCTCCAGTGCGCGGCCCGGCCCGGCGTCCTGCCTGACGGGACGATCACGTGGGATGGTATCTTTATGGATATCACAGATCGCATGGACTCCGCGCGGGCGCTGCGGGAGAGCCGGGAGCGGCTGGCGACGACGCTGGACAGCGTGCGGGAGGGGGTGCTCTCGGCCTCGACGAGCGGCCATGTGGTGACGATGAACGCGGTGGCGGAGCGGATCACGCGGTGGCGCGCGGACGAGGCGTATGGGCTGCCTGCGGCGCAGATCCTGGCGCTTCTGGATGAGGCGACGCTGGAGCCGGTGGCGCTGCCGCTGCACGAGGTGACGACCCAGCTGCTGGAGGTGGCGATGCCGCCGCGGGTGCTCTTGAAGCGCCGAGACGGCGAGCTGGTGCCGGTGGCGGTGAACCTGGCGCCGATGCAGCACAGCGGCGAGGTGATGGGAGCGGTGCTGGTGGTGCAGGACCTGTCGGAGTCGCGGCGGGTCCGGGAGGCGCTCCAGCGCTACGAGCGGGACTTCAAGCTGGTCATCGAGCACGTGCCCGACGGGGTGGTGATCCTGCGCGGCGAGGTGGTGATCTACGCGAACCCGGCGTTTGTGTATGCGCTGCGGGCGCGGGGGGCGGAGGCGCTGGTGGGGACCTCCATCGCGGATCACGTCAGCGAGGCCGACGCGCCCCACCTGCTGGAGTGGCTGGAGCAGGGCGCCGAGCGCAGCGGCCAGACGCGGGAGCTGGCCTTTGTGCGCGCGGATCAGCGCCCGCTGCGCCTGGAGCTCTCGGCGGCGCAGGCGATCCAGTTCGAGGACCAGGCCTCGCGCCTCCTCATGGCGCGGGACGTGACGGAGCGCCGCGAGATCGAGGCCCAGCTCCTCCTGGCCGACCGGCTGGTGTCGGTGGGGACGCTGGCGGCGGGGATCACCCACGAGATCAACAACCCGCTCTCCTACATCCTGGCGAACCTCACCTACCTCTCGGACGAGGTGCTGGCGCTCCAGGCGCGCCTCACCCAGGAGGAGGCCGCAGATCTGGAGGGGCTCCTCTCTTCGGCGCGCCGGGGGGCGGAGCGGGTGGCGCACATCGTCAAGGACGTGCGGACCTTCTCGCGGGCGGACGACAGCACGGTGGCGATCCTGAACCTCCAGCAGGTGTTGGAGCTGTCGATCAGCATGGCGAAGAACGCGCTGCGCCACCGGGCGCAGGTCAGCGTCCGCTACCTCCCCACGCCCCTGATCGCGGCGAACGAGGGGCGGCTGGGGCAGGTCTTCCTGAACCTCCTCATCAACGCCGCGCACGCCATCGAGGAGACCCAGGCGGACGGGCTCATCGAGATCACGACGAGCACCACCGCCGAGGGGCGCGCGCAGGTGGTCATCCGGGACAACGGCGTGGGGATGAGCGAGCAGGTGCGCGCCCGCATCTTCGACCCCTTCTTCACGACGAAGCCTGTCGGGGTGGGGACGGGGCTCGGGCTCTCGATCTGCCACGGCATCATCACCTCGCTCCAGGGCAGCATCGAGGTGGAGAGCCAGCTCGGGGCAGGGACCTGCTTCCGGATGACGTTCCCGCCCGCCAACGACGCCTTCCTCCCCGACACCTCCCCTCCCCTCCCCTCGCCGCTCGTGCCCTCTTCGCCGCAGCTCCCCGCGCGGCGGCGCGCGCGCATCTTGATCGTGGACGACGAGCCCGACATCACCGAGGTCATCGGCCGGATGTTGAGCGAGCACGAGATCGAGATGCTGCACAGCGGGCAGGCCGCTGCCGAGCGGCTCCTCCAGGGCGCGCCGGACGTGGATCTGGTCCTCTGCGATCTCCAGATGCCCCACGTGACGGGGATGGACATCTACGAGGCGGTCCTGAGCGAGCGCCCGGCGCTGGCCGAGCGCTTCCTCTTCATCACCGGCGGGGCCTTTACGCCGCGGGCCAACCGCTTCCTGGAGCAGCAGCACCACCGCACCTTACGCAAGCCGTTTGCGTTGGATGAGCTGCTCAGCCGGGTCAGCGAGGTGCTGGCGCGCCCGCCAGCCGCGCCGGCTCAGTGACGGAAGTGGCGGCGATGCGTGCAGATCATGGCGATCCCCAGGCGGGCGGCGGCCTCGATGACCTCTCGGGCGCGGATGGCGCCGGCGGGCTGGAGGATGGCGCTGACGCCTGCGGCGGCGGCCTCCTCCACGGCGTCGGGGAAGGGGAAGAAGGCGTCTGAGGCCAGGGCGGCGCCCTGGGCGCGCTCGCCCGCGCGGCGGAGGGCGGCGCGGGTGGCGTCGAGGCGGCCCGTGTCGCC
>CAUJGC010000575.1 GCA_963169075.1 Myxococcota bacterium | reverse complement strand
TTGAACTCAGCAACATCCATCAGCTCCGACAGCGCACCGACGACATCATCGCTGCGCTCGACAACGACGACATCGCTTCCCTCACGAACTACCCCTACATCAAGCGCGCACTATCGGAGCCCTAACTTGTCGATTCGGTATCAGCGGCGTCGAGGCTTGGGGTGGCGTCGCGGAGGCGCTGGATGGCGTCGGGCGAGAGGCCGCAGCGCTGGACGGTGAGGTGTTCGAGGCGGGGGAGCCAGGGGGCCGAGGCGAGGTCGGCGGCGCCGCGCTCGGTGAGGGGGTTGGCGCTGAGGTTGAGGCGCTTGAGGTGTCCGTGGCGGAGGGCTTCGCTCTGGGCGAGGTCGCGCGCGGCGTCGGCGTCGAGGTTGCACTCCCAGAGGACGAGCTCTTCGAGGTGGTGGAGGGGGGCCGAGGCGAGGGCGCGCGCGCCGCGCGGGCCGATCTTGTTGAAGTAGAGGTCGAGGCGTCGGAGGTTGGGGAGCCAGGGGGCGTTGGCGAGGGCCTGGGCGCCGGGGGCTTCGATCCAGATCTCGCGGAGGTCCAGCTCGCGGAGGGCGTCGAGGGGGGCGTTGGCGAGGGCGCGCGCGCCGTCGTCTCCGAGGGCGTTCATGCCGAGGCGGAGGCGCTCGACGCGGCGGAGCCAGGGGGCCGGGGTGAGGGCGGCGACGCCGCGCGGGCCGAGGGCGTTCTCTCCGAGGTTGAGGCGTTCGATGGAGGGCAGCTCGGCGCGTGCGGCGAAGGCGGCGACGCCTGCGTTGCCGAGGTCGCAGTATTCGAGATCCAGCTCGCGGAGGCCGAGGAGCCAGGGGGCCATGGCGAGGGCTTCTCCGGCGCCGGGGCCGAGGGGGTTGTTGCTCAGCTCGACCCAGCGGAGGTGCGTCCAGGCGTGGGCCGAGGCGAGGGCGCGCACGGCGTGCGTCTCCAGGCCGCACTCGCGGAGGCGGAGGGTGTGGAGCCCGGTGAGGCAGGCGTCTCCTGCGGCGAGCGCGGCGGCGCCGTGGTCCCCGACGGGGTGGTGGTTGAGGTTGAGGACGCGGAGGCGTCGGAGGTGGGGTGATCGGGCGAGGGCCATGGAGAAGCGCCCTCGCCAGCGCCGGACGAGGGCGGCTGCGGGGGGCGGCGCCTCGCGCCAGCGTGGGGGGAGGGTGCGGAGGTGCTCGGGCCAGGCGTCGTCGAGGACGCCGCAGGCGTAGTCGATCCAGAGGTCCGAGGCGAGGTCGGGCGGCGGGTGCTCGGCCCAGGCGCAGAGCTCGGCCCAGGCGTGCTCGTCGGGGTCGGCGTAGAGGAGGAAGCGGAGTCGCTCCAGCCAGGCGGGGCTTTCGGGGGTCATGGGGCTCCGGTGGCGCGGAGGGGGCACTTCTGGAGGGCCTCGGCCCACTCCAGCGCGGGGTCGCTGTCCGCGACGATGCCGCCGCCGACGTGCCAGCGGAGCCGCTCGGGTTCGACGATGGCGGCGCGGATGGTGACGGCGAGGTCGGCGTCGCCGCGTCCGTCGAACCAGCCGACGGCGCCGGCGTACCAGGTGCGGGGGTCGGGCTCCAGGTAGGCGAGGAGGCGCATGGCGGCGACCTTGGGGGCGCCGGTCATGCTGCCTGGGGGGAAGCAGGCGCGGGCGGCGTCGAGGGCGCTTCGTCCGGGCGCGAGGAGGCCGGTGATGGTGGAGGTGAGCTGGTGGACGGAGGCGTAGCGCTCCAGGGTGAAGAGGTCGGGGACCTCGACGGAGCCGAGGGCGCAGACGCGGCCGAGGTCGTTGCGCATGAGATCGACGATCATGACGTTCTCGGCGCGGTCCTTGGGTGAGGCGAGGAGCTGGGCGGCGAGGTCGTCGTCGAGGGCCTGGGTGTGTCCTCGGGGGCGGGTGCCCTTCATGGGGCGCGCGGTGGCGCGTCCGTGGGCGACGCGGAGGAGGCGCTCCGGCGAGGCGCTGGCGAGGGCGCGGTCCCCCGGGGGGACGAGGAGGGAGGCCATGGGGGCGGGGTGGGCGCGGTCCAGGGCCTCGAAGAGGGCGCGGGCGGTGTGGTGTTCGCGGGGGGCGGTGAGGGGGAAGGTGAGGCAGCCCTGGTAGATCTCGCCTGCGGCGATGGCGTCCTTGACGGCCCAGAAGGCGCGCTCCCAGGTGTCGCGGTCCAGGTCGGGGGTGAAGCGGGGCCAGGGGGCCTGCGGCGCCGCAGGCAGCCCCCGGCTGGCCTCCAGGGCGCGGCGCCAGCGCGCGAGCTTCTCGGTGGCCAGCGACGCCGAAGGCGCCGCGTCAGGGCGCTCCAGGCCCCACGAGGCCAGCCAGGCGCGCTGGTCATCCCAGGTCAGCCAGGTGTCGTAGAGGCCCATCCAGCCGTCGCCCTGGGGATCGGGGGGCAGGCCCTCCACCGCAGGCTCCACGGCGGTGAGCGCGCCGTAGCCGATCACGCCGATCGCGCCGCCGCCGAACCCCGGCCCCGGTCCTTCCCCCGCCGGGAAGCCGTCCAGGAGGTCGCGCAGCGCCTCGAACGGGGCCTCGCCCAGCGCGCGCGGGGCGCTGGGGGCGCAGGTCAGGAGGCTCCACCGCCCCAGCCCCTCGACGCGAAGCCCCGAGCGGAGGCACGCGGTGCCCTCGGGGGCGCCGCCCACCGGCGACATGGGCCAGCCCCAGCTCGTCGCCACCGCCTCGGCCGCCGCCAGCGCCTCCGCCAGCGTCGGGCTCCACGCTAAAGGCTCCACCCACATCACCCCTCCCCTCCGCAGCTCCGCCGGGGCGTCCTCGCCGCGGCGTCCCCCCTATACCCCTTTGCGCGGCGCGTTGCACGGGGTGTAGACTCCTGGCCTGGGCGGTCGTCCCTGTCGGCTCGCCTGCGCTCCCGCTCGCCCGGAGGAACCCCATGCGACGCTGCTCCTGGATGGTGCTCCTGCTGACCTGCGCCGCCTGCGCCACCGAGGTCGTCACCTCGCTCCCCCCGGCGCCTGCCGACGCAGACGCCGGCCTGGACGCCGCGGCGCCGCCGGAGGACGCTGCGAGCGACACGGGCGACATCGACGCTGCGAGCGACACCAGCGACATCGACGCCGAGCTCCCGGACGCCGCCCCTCCTGATGCTGCCTCCCCCGACGCCGATCTCCCCGACGCCGATCTCCCGGACGCCGCCCCGGCGGAGGACCGCCCGGCGCGCTACGACGGGGAGTCGCTGCGCTCGCCGGTGTCGCGCGCGGTGGTGGAGCGGATGGAGGCGATCCGCGCGGCGGGCCCCGCGCAGGACGATCTGGTCTTCATGAAGGTCGGGGCGTCCGGGACGGTGAGCCCGCACCTGCTGACGTGCTTCGGCGGCGCCGCGCCGTATCGGATCGCGCTGGAGGGGCGGGACGCGCTGGAGGACACCATCGCCTTCTTCCGCATGGGAGACGCCGCCGGGACCACCCCCTTCGAGCGCCAGACCGAGGCCGCCGAGGTGGGGCGCACCGCGCGCTGGGCCATCACCGGGTCGCCGTCGCCGCTGGAGCGGGAGCTGGAGGCGCTGCGGCCTCGCTTCGCGGTGATCAACTACGGGACCAACGACATGAACCAGGGCAGCACGTTCGGGTCGGCGCTGCCCGGGTTCTACGAGAGCATGGCGTCGCTGCTGGATCAGGTGGAGGGCGCCGGGGTGATCCCGATCCTGACAGGGCTCAACCCCCGCGAGGCCGAGGAGGAGGCGTCGCGCTGGGTGCCCGTCTACAACGCCGTGACCTGGGGGCTGGCGGAGCAGCGGCAGGTGCCCTGGATCAACCTCTTCCAGGCGACGGTGGACCTGCCCGAGCGGGGGCTCCTCTCGGACGGGCTCCACGGCAACGTCTACCGGGAGGGCGGGGTCGCCCAGCCCTGCGTCTTCGACGCGGAGGGGCTGCGCTACAACTACAACGTGCGGAACCTCCTCACCCTGGAGGCGCTGGACGACGCGCGTCGGACGGTGCTGGAGGGCGCCGAGGCGCCCGACGACCCCGGCCCGGCGCTCCAGGGCGCCGGGACGGCGGCCGATCCGTGGGTGATCGATCGCCTCCCCTTCACCCACAGCGCCGACACGGCGACGGCGCCGCTGGCGTCAGCCTGGGGAGGCTACCCGTCCTGCGACCGGGGGCAGGATGAGTCCGGGCCCGAGGCGGTCTATCGGCTGGAGGTCGCCGCGCCCCAGGGGGTCCGCTTCATCGTGCTGGATCGCGGCGCGGTGGACATCGACATGCACCTGCTGCGCGGCGCGGCGTCGCCCGAGGCGTGCGTGTCCCGGCACGATCGGCAGGTGCAGCGGCGGCTGGAGGCGGGGGTGTGGTATGTGGTGCTGGACACCTTTGCCTCGGGTGGTGTACCCCGCGCGGGTGGGTACCTCCTGGCGGTGGTGCCTTGTGAGGCAGACGATCCGGAGTGCCTGGAACCATGAACACCGCACAGAACCCGCTCCTCATCGCGGGCATCTCGGGGACCCTGGTGGGTCTGATGACCTTCGCGACGCGCTGGCTCCTCTCGGGGGCGAAGGCCGGCCTGAGCCCCGAGGTGCCTGAGCACCAGACCGCGCTGGCGGTCTACACGGTCGCCATCGAGGGGGTGGTGCTCTTCGGGCTGATCGGGGCGATCCTCGTGACGCTGGCGACCTGGGTGGCGCTGGCGATGAGCGAGCGGGCGCCGAGCGCGCAGCCTGCGGAGCAGGCTGCGGAGGCGCCGCCCGCGCCCGCGCCCGAGGAGCCGGTCTAGGGGAAGATCCCCTCCAGGGGTACCACGGCGGGCTTGCGGGTCTCCTCGGGCGGGGGGCGCATGCCGCTGCCCTTCCAGAAGGTGGGGCGCCGGGCGACGCCCTGGTCGTACTCCTCCTGGGTGATGTGGCCGCGCTCCAGCATGATCTTCATGAGGCGCTGCATCCGGTCCCACCACGCGTCGCTGATCTCGCCGCGGGCGTAGTGGCCGTGGTACTTGCGCGGCCCTGGGATGATGGTGATCAGGTAGACCGCCTCGGGCAGGGAGAGGTCCGCCGGGTGGACGCCGAAGTAGTGCTGGGCGGCGCCGCGGACGCCGTAGACATGGGGCGCCCACTCGATGATGTTGAGGTAGATCTCCAGGATGCGGTCCTTGGGGGTCTGCTCCAGCTGCTCCATGCAGAAGGTGAGGACGGCCTCCTGGAACTTGCGGGCGAGGGTCTTCTCGGAGGTCAGGAAGAGGTTCTTGATGACCTGCATGGAGAGGGTGCTGGCGCCGCGCCGGAAGCGCCCGGCCTCCAGGTTGTCCTCCACCGAGGACTTGACCTGGAGCCACGAGAAGCCCTTGTGCTTGTAGAAGCTGCCGTCTTCATTGGTGAAGACGCCCTTGGCGACGTAGGGGCTGACCCGGCTGAGGGGCACCCAGCGGCCGTCCACCTCGGGGGAGGCGTCGACGGAGAAGACGTAGCCCGTCTCGGGCTGGGTGACCTCGTGGTGGAAGGGGCCGGTGAGGCTGCGGATGTCGGCGCGGGGGTCGTATTGGGCGACGCGGAGGGTCTTGATGTCCAGATCGCCGTCGGTCTTCATGCCGCTGATGTCGCGGGTGTCGATGTCGGCCTCCAGGCGGAAGCCCAACTCGCCCTGGAAGCGCATGGCGCTGATCTGGCTCTTGAAGGCCTCGGGGATCTGGGCGAAGAGGCGCTGGGCGTCGGTGCGGGGGAGGTTGAGCTTGAAGCGCAGGTGCTTGAGGTCCACCGGGGCGTCGCTCTGCCCGATGCCCAGCCCGTCCAGCTCGACCTCGACGCCCAGGCGGGCCTCGCCTAGCGTGAGGGCGCCGTCCCGGACGCGGAGGGAGCGCGTGGCCGGGTCCCAGGAGGCTGCGCCCTCCAGGCGCAGGCTCAGGTCGGTGATGGGGGTCGAGGCCAGGCGGAAGTGCTCCAGCGTCAGGCGCTCCCCCTGGACATGGCCTGTGAGGCTCCAGGTGGCCTCCAAACCCTCGGTCTTGACCTGGACCTCTCCCGACGCCTCGCCGGCCCTCCAGAGGTCCGCGGAGAGGCCCAGCGCCCGCCCTGCGAAGCCTGCCTCGACGTGCTCGAAGGTCACCTTGAGGTCGCCGCGTCGCGCCTTGAGCCCCACCTCGCCTTGGAGGGAGACGGCGCCCTGGGCTTCAAACTCGGCGCTGGCGCGCCCCCGGACGACGCGCCCCGCGGGGGTCCAGGCCAGCTCCGCGCCGACGTTGCGGAGCGCCACGAGCTGCGCGCCGCCGCGCTCCTCCTCCCAGAGCGTCACCGCGGCGTCCTTGACGACGAGGCGCTCCGGGGCGAGGTCTTCGAGCAGCGCGGCGCCCAGCGCGTCGGAGGCGTTGCCCGCGCCGCCCCCGGCCGGGGTGTCCCCGACGGCCAGGAGGAGGCGCTGGCGGAGCGCCGCTGCGCCCTCGATCTCGACGGCTGCGTCTTCCAGGCGGAGGGCGCCAAGAGGGCGCCCCTCCCCCAGCTCGACGCCCAGGCGCTCGGCCTTGAGGTCGAGGGGGCAGCCCTCGGGGCCCTCGACGCGGAGGGTCCGGGCGAAGACCTCGCGGCCCTCCAGGCCGAAGGCCTGGAGGGTGGCGGCGCAGCCGTCCAGGCCAGGCAGGGCGCTGAGGTGCCAGGCGGGCTCGGCGCGGGCCTCCAGGCGGGCGGGCGGCGCCTCGCCTGCCGGGTCGGCGGGCTCGGGCCAGGCGGCGGTGATCTCGACGCGCTGGGGGACGCTCGGGGCGAAGGGGTGCTTCGGGGCAGGGGTCAGGCGCGCGCTCAGGCGGGCCTGGCCGCCCGGGCCCGGGCGGCCCTCCGGCAGCTCCACCAGGGCCTCGATCTCCTCGGCGCCGACCAGCGGCGAGGCGGTCCAGGCGAGGAGGCTGCTGAGGCTCCGGGGGAGGGCGCGGGGGGCGCCGCCCGTGTAGCGATCTTCGATGTGGAGGCGCCCGCCGTGGACCTCCAGGCGGGGGAGGCGTCGGCTGCTGGCGGCGCCCTCCTCGCCTGGGTCGTCACGCTTCGCGAGGCGATCGTCGAGCCAGGTCACCAGGGGGTCCAGGTCTGAGGCGCCCTCCGGCGAGCGGACCAGCGCGATCTCCGGGGAGTCCACCCGGACGGCTTCGATCTGGGCGTCGCCGGTCAGGCTCCCCCAGACGTCCACCTCGATCTCGACGCGGGGCGCCTTGAGGAGCGGCGCGGGGTCCAGGGCGGTCAGCTCGGGGCGTCGGCTGATCTCCAGCCCTTCGATGAGCACGCGGTCGCCGCCCTCCAGGGTCAGGCGCTCGTAGCGCACCGCCAGCCCCAGGCGCTCCTCCACCCGGTCCAGGCGCTCCCGCGCCGCGGCGTCCACGAGCGCCGGTCGCCCGAAGGCCCAACCCAGCCCGCCCAGGAGCCCAAGCCCCGCCAGCGCGACCCCGATGATGATGAGCACCCGCCGCCCGCGCGGCGCCGGAGACGGTTCCTCTCTGCGTTGTGGCATCTCGCTCTCTCGGTCAATCCCATCCCGACAGCGCCGAGTGTAGTGGACTCCTGCGCGCGTCGCAACATCACTAGGGGCTCTGGTCGGCGCCGTCGAGTTTTGGCGTGCTGGGGCGACCCCCCCGGGGCCGAAACGTCTGGCCTGCTCGGCCCGACGAACGGCCCCGGCCCCCCCGAGGCCGGGGGGGGCCGCCCGCGG
>CAUJGC010000574.1 GCA_963169075.1 Myxococcota bacterium | reverse complement strand
TGTTGCCGGGTCCGCCGTCGCCGTCGGCGTAGGCGGGGTCGGCGTGGCAGTGCCAGCAGACCTTCTTGAAGACGCGGGCCTCGACCTCGGGCCAGGCGACGGGGCGGGTGAGGAGGGGGAGGCGGGTGAGCGGCGCGGGGGCGGGGGGTGGGGTGAGGGGGGCGCGGAGGAGGGCGGCGGCGATGTCCTCGGCCTCCTGGGGGGTGAGGGGGAGGCGGGGCATGGGGGTGGTGGGCTTGAGGGCCTGGGGGTTGAGGAGCCAGGGGACGAGGAGGTCGTGGCGGAGGCGCTGGCGGACGTAGCGGAGGTCCGGGGCGAGCTTGAAGGCGCGGTCGAGGTCGGCAGGGGGTGGGTCGAGGCGGAGGGCCGCTGGGGGCGGGAGGGGCGGGCTGCCGGTGAAGGCGTGGCAGGTGGTGCAGGCGCGCTCGGCCAGGAGGCGGAGGCCGCGGGTGGGGTCGCCTGCGGGGGTGGGGCCGGGGGGTGGGGCGCCTTCGGTGAGGGCTGCGGCCAGGTCGCGGGCCTCGGCGGGGGTCAAGGCGAGGCGGGGCATGGTGGCGTCGAGGCGGGGGCGGAGGTCGTCGGGCTGGAGGAGGAAGGCGGCGATCCAGGCGGGGTCGAGGCGCTGGGCGTGGTCGAGGGAGGGGACGGCGGTGAGGTGGGTGATGTTGCGCTGCCAGGTCTTGAGGGCGTCGGGTGGGGCCTGGAAGGCGCCGCTGAGGATGTCGGTGTGGCACTTGACGCAGTGCTTGTCGCGGACGACGGGGGCGGCGCCTGGGGCGCCGTCGTGGCAGCGGGCGCACTGGAGGCGCTCGATGAGGGCGCGCCCCCGGGCGGGGTTACCCGGGGGCTCGGCGCGTGCGGCGCTGCTGAGGAGGAGGGCGGCGGCAGCCAGGAGGAGGGCCGCGGCGTGGAGGCGGCGGGGCATGGGTCAGCTCTTGGCGCGTGCGGCGCTCTTGGCGCCGCGGGGGGCGGGTTTTTTGACGTTGGTCTTGAAGCCGCGGGAGGGGTCCTGGGTGGCGGTGCAGACCTGGGCGTCGGCGGCTTGGGTCTGACAGCGCTGGAGGGCCTGCTTGGCGGCGTCGGGTTCGTCGGCCTGGGCGCGCAGCTCCGCGAGGGTGCGCCAGGCGAAAGGCGAGGCGAGGAGGTCGCGCTGGGCGAGGTCTTCGAGGGTCTTGCGGGCCTGGGGCTGGGTGGCGGGGTCGCGGGCGAGGGCCTCGGCGTGCTCTGCGAGGAGGCTGGGGTCGTCGGGGGCGTCGTCGAGGAGGTCGCGGGTCTGGTGGGTGGCGCGGGTGAGGGCGGCGGCGTCGCGGGGGATGGGGGATTGCTCGTCGCGGTTGCGGATGACGGCGAGGGCGCGGATGCGGGTGGCGCGTCGGGTGAGGAGGTCGAGCTGTTGCTCGGTGAGGGTGTGCCGGTCGATGGGCTCGTTGGCGCGTCGCCAGGCCTCGGTGAGGCGTCCGCGGGCGAGGGCCTGGTCGGCCTTGTTGATCTCCCGTGTGGGGTCGGAGGTCTTGTGTCGGACGCCGTTGATGCAGGCCTGGGCGGGGGAGGGGAGGGCGGCGGGGGTGAGGAGGAGGGCGAAGGCGGCGAGGGGTGCGGCGAGGAGGCGGAGGCGTGGCATGGTCGGTCTCCTTGGGGGTGGGTGGGGGGAGGGGGGCCCAGGCGTCCCTGGGAGAGAGACGCAGCGGGCGTCGCGTTGTTGACGCGGCGCCCGCTGGATCGATCTAAAAAAGGTCGCGGCGGGGTGTGGGGGTCACTCCCAGTCGGCGTGGAAGGAGCCCTCGCGGTCGGTGCGCTCGAAGGTGTGCGCGCCGAAGAGGTCGCGCTGGGCCTGGACGAGGTTGGCGGGGAGGCGCGCGCGGCGGTAGGAGTCGAAGTAGGCGAGGGAGGCGGAGAAGGCGGGGGTGGCGATGCCGGAGGCGACGGCGAGGCCGACGACGCGGCGCCAGGCGTCCTGTCGCTCCTTGATCTCGCGGGCGAACTCGGCGTCGACGAGGAGGTTGGGGAGCTTGGGGTCGCGGTCGTAGGCCTGCTTGATGCGGTCGAGGAAGACCGCGCGGATGATGCAGCCGCCCTTCCAGATGCGGGCGATGGCGCCGAGGTCGAGCCCCCAGGCGAAGGTCTCGCCGGTGGCGCGGATGAGGTTCATGCCCTGGGCGTAGGAGCAGATCTTGGAGGCGTAGAGGGCTTGCCGGACGTCGTTGACGAGGGCGGCCTTGTCGATGCCGGCGGGGGGTGCGGGGTCGTCGAAGAGGCGTGAGGCGGCGACGCGCTCGTCTTTGAGTCCGGAGAGGTAGCGCGCGTCGAGGGCGGCGGTCATGGTGCCTGCGGCGACGGAGCGCTCGGCGGCCTCCTGGACGGTCCAGCGTCCGGTGCCCTTCATGCCGGTCTTGTCGAGGATCTTGTCGACGAGCCAGCCGTCGCCCTGGTCGTCGCGGCGTCGGAAGATCTGGGCGGTGATCTCGATGAGGAAGCTCTCGAGTTCGCCGCGGTTCCACTCGGCGAAGACGTCGGCCAGCTCGTCGTTGGAGAGCCCGCCGACGTGCTTGAGGATGTCGTAGGACTCGGCGATGAGCTGCATGTCGCCGTACTCGATGCCGTTGTGGATCATCTTGACGTAGTTGCCGGCGCCGCCGGGGCCGATCCAGGTGACGCAGGGTCCGTCGTCCACCTGGGCGGCGACCTTCTGGAGGATGGGTGCGACGCGCTCCCAGGCCTCCTGAGGTCCGCCGGGCATCATGGAGGGGCCTTTGCGTGCGCCCTCTTCGCCGCCGCTGACGCCCATGCCCATGTAGAGGAGTCCGCGCTCGGCGACCTGCCTGGCGCGGCGCTCGGTGTTCTCGAACCACTCGTTGCCGCCGTCGATGATGAGGTCGCCGGGCTCGAGGTGCTCGACGAGCTTGGCGATGGTGTCATCGACGGGCTTGCCGGCCTTGACGAGGATGATGACGCTGCGGGGTCGCTCGATGGCGGCGACGAAGTCCTGGATGTCCTTGTAGCCGACCAGGGGGAGGTCGCCCTCGGCCTGGGCGCGGGCGACGGTGTCGTCCACCTTCTCGGGGGAGCGGTTGTAGACGGCGATGGGGAAGCCCTTCTCTGCGATGTTGAGGGCGAGGTTCTGGCCCATGACGGCGAGGCCGACGAGGCCGATGCGTGTGCTCATGATTGCGCTCCTGGGGTGTCAGATGCGGCGCTGGGGGGCGTCGGGGTGTCGCGCCTCTCCGCGTCAGCCCAAAGTGCCCGGACGCTTCGGTCTGGGGGCTCGCCGCGGAGAGGTTATTGGCGGCTGGGAGGTGTGTCCTCCTGGTCGCCGGGGTGGGGTGGACGGGAGGCGCCTGCGGCGGCTTCGTCGAGGAGGAAGAAGCCGCGTCGGGCGAGCTGGATCGGGTAGCGGTCGAGGTCTACGGGGTCGAAGTTGAGGGCGGCCTGGACGGGCGCGCGTTTGCCCGCTCCGGCGGCGAGGACGACGAGGTGTCGGGCGGCCTCCAGGGTGGGCGGGGTGAGGGTGAGGCGCCAGGGGGGTGGCTTGGGGCCGAGGACGGGGACGACGCGGCGCTGGGTCTCCCGCACGGCGTCGCCGCCGGGGAAGAGGGAGGCGGTGTGGGCGTCCTCCCCGACGCCGAGGAGGACGACGTCCAGTCGCTCGGGGAGGCGTGCGGCGTAGCGGTCGGCGGCGGCGTCGCGGTCGGGGTCTTCGCCTTCCATGCGGTGGATCTGGTCGGCGGGGATGGGGACGTGATCGAGGAGGGCCTCGCGGGCCATGCGGTAGTTGCTCTCGGGGTGGTCGGGCGGGACGCAGCGCTCGTCTCCGAAGTAGATCGAGAGCTTGTCCCAGGGGACGTCGTCGCGCTGGGCGAGGAGGGCGTAGGTGGCTCTTGGTGTGGAGCCACCGGCGAGGGCGACGGAGCAGGCGCCGAAGCGCTCGACGAGGGCGGAGATGGCCTCGGCGAGGTGGTCGGCGGCGTCCTGGGCGAGGCGCTGTGGGGAGTCGCTGATGCGGAGGCGTCGGGCGGTCATCCGAGCTTCCTCCAGGCGAAGCCGTCCCGCGCGATGAGCGTCTGTGCGGCGTCGGGGCCGTCCGCTCCGATGGGGTAGACGGGGACGTCGCCGCGGCCTCGCTCCCAGGCGAGGTTGAAGGTGTCGACGAGGCGCCAGGCCTCTTCGACCTCGTCGCGTCGGGCGAAGAGGGTGGCGTCGCCGCGCATGGCGTCGAGGAGGAGTCGCTCGTAGGCGTCTCCGGGCTTGCGGTCGAAGCCGTGGGCGTACTCGAAGCTCATGTTGACGGAGGCGACGGTGAGGTCGTCGCCGGGGACCTTGGAGGAGAAGGAGAGGGAGACGCCCTCGTTGGGCTGGATCTGGAGGACGAGGACGTTGGGGCAGAGGTGGGCCTCGCGTCCGAAGAGGATGCCGGGGACGCGCTTGAAGTGGATGGCGACCTCGGTGTCCTTGGCGGACATGCCCTTGCCGGCGCGGATGTAGAAGGGGACGCCGGACCAGCGCCAGCTCTCCAGCTCCAGGCGTGCGGCCATGAAGGTGGGGGTGCGCGAGCCCTCGGCGACGCCGCTGACCTCGGTGTAGCCCTGGTACTGGGCGAGGACGACGTCCTGGGGGGGGATGGGACGGATGGAGCGGAGGGCCTGGACCTTCTGGCCGCGGACGTCGTCGGCGGCGAGGGTGGCGGGTGGCTCCATGGCGATCAAGGCGAGGATCTGGAAGAGGTGGTTCTGGACGATGTCGCGGACGACGCCGGTCTCGTCGTAGAACTCGCCGCGGTGGGTGACGAGGAGGTCTTCAGCGACGGTGATCTGGACGTGCTCGATGTGGTGTCGGCTCCAGAGGGGCTCGAAGATGGCGTTGGCGAAGCGGAAGACGAGGATGTTCTGGACGGTCTCTTTGCCGAGGTAGTGGTCGATGCGGTAGGTCTGGGACTCGTCGAGGACCTCGGCGATGAGTCCGTTGAGGAGTCGTGAGCTGTCGAGATCGGAGCCGAGGGGTTTTTCGATGACGACGCGTGACCAGGCGCGTCGGTCGCTGGCGTCGTAGATGAGCCCGGCGAGCTTGAGCTGCTGGAGGATGGCGGGGAAGAGGGAGGGTGCGACGGCGAGGTAGTAGAGGCGGTTGCCCTGGGTGCCGTGGGAGGCGTCGAGGGCTTCGAGCTGGTCGCGGAGGGCGGCGTAGGTGTGGGCGTCGCCGCCGCCGCCTGCCACGGTGAAGATCCGGGCGGCGAAGTCCTGCCAGATCGCGGGCTCGACGCCCTTGGTGCGTGAGAAGCGGCGGGTGGACTCCAGGAGCCTGGCGCGGAAGGCGTCGGCGTCTCCGACGCTGCGGCTGACGCCGACGACCACGAAGTCTTGGGGGAGGGAGCCGTTGAGGGCGAGGTGGTAGAGCGCGGGGATGAGCTTGCGCGCCGCCAGGTCACCCGTCGCGCCGAAGATCACGAGCGCGCAGGGGTCCGGGCGCCGAGCCTTGACCGTAGGAACCTCCGGAATCTGGGTGTCGCTGATCTGGAAGGCGGGTGTCTCGCTCATCGCTGCTCCCTGGTTGTGTTGGCGCGGCCGCTCAACGATTGCCTGCCCACTTTGCCAGCGCGTGGCGAGGGGGTCAAGGGGCGCGGCGCGCGCGACCCGCGCCGCAGGCGGTGGTGGAAGGGGGTTGGGGGGGGGGTTGGGGTGGGG
>CAUJGC010000573.1 GCA_963169075.1 Myxococcota bacterium | reverse complement strand
CCCTTTTTCTTCGGAGGAGGAGGAGGAGCGCGGGGAGGAGGAGGAGGGCCGGGGTGGGGGGAGGTGAGGCGGGTGGTATGGCGGCGCAGAGGCCGCAGGGGCCAGCATCCGGGGGCGTGGCGGGAGGCGGCGGGAGGTCGGGGATGGGCTGAGGTGCGGGGAGGGCGGGGGTGAGGCCCTGGAAGGTGAGGTGGACGTCGGCGTGGTCGTTACAGGCCTCGGAGTCGTAGCGGCCGTTGAGCTGGTCGCCCTCTTTGCGGAGGGTCCACTGGTCCACGGTGCAGAAGCGCCAGCCGGGGTTGGGGTGCTCTTCGACGAGATCGAGGTCTTTGAGGATGAGGGTGTCGCGTGGGGTGTTCCAGGCGCCTTCGACGGCGCGGTGGCTCCAGCCGCTGCGGAGGCTGGAGGTCTGGATGTCGCCGTGGACGACGCCGCCGTCTTCGCAGAGGCGCACGTGGAGTCGGATGGTGGGGTCGTTGCCTTTGGAGTTGCCGAGCCAGAGCTCGCAGCCCGGCTTGGCCGGGAGGAGGGGTGGGCGCCCCTCCTCGTCCACCGCGCCTGCGGGGGCCGCTGCGGCGAGGAGGAGGGCGGCAGCCAGGAGGGTTGCAGCGGCGCGGGCGGTCATGGGGCCTCAGTACTTGGGGAGGACCTTGGGCTTCTTGGGGGGCGGCTTGACGGGGCGCGGCTGGGAGGGTGCGGGGGAGGAGGGCTGGGAGGAGGGCCTGGAGGGGGAGGAGGAGCCGCCGTCGAGGTCCCAATAGAAGGTGAGGGAGGCCTGGGCGGTCCAGAAGGTGTGGGACTCCTCGCTGTCTTCGGAGGAGGCGAAGAGGTTGTGGTAGCCGAGGTTGGCGCCGACGGCGACGTTGCGTCCGAGGAAGAAGTCCACGCCGCCGAGGACGCCGAGGCCGAAGCCGAAGGCCTCCTCCTGTCCGATCTCGGGGGTGTGGAGGCCCATGAAGCCGAAGCGCGCGCCGATCCAGGGGTCGATGTGTCCCTTGTTGAGGGGGAAGAAGGCGAGGTCGGCGCTGATGTCCCAGAAGGCGGGTGTGGGGGCGCTGTCGGCGCTCTGGAAGTTGCGGTCGATGAACTCGGAGGAGTAGGCGAGGGGCTGGTAGCGGCCGTGGATGCCGAAGCCGAAGCCGCCGAGGCGGAGGCCGAGGCCGAGGTCGAGGGGGGTGAAGCTGCTCTGGATGTCGTCGGTGCAGAGGGAGGAGTTGTCGAAGCAGCCGCCGCCGCCGAGGCTCCAGCGGAGGTAGCCGCCGGTGCCGCGCGGCGGGGTCTTCTTCTTGACGCGGCGCTTCTTCTTGGTGGTCTTCTTCTTCTTGGGGCTGGTCTTGATCTGCTGCGCTTCGACCTCGGGAGGTGCTGCGAGGGAGAGGGCGACCCAACCGAGCAGGGCGGCGATGAGCAGCGAGGCGAGGTGGGGTGTGCGTGTCATGGGCAGGCTCACGGGTCGGGGTGGTGCCAGGGGCGGGTCCGCCGAGCGGCGTCTACAGGGGTTGTGGACGGAGCCCGGGGTGGTTTATTCAAGCCTTGGTGAAGCAGCCGCGCTCGGGGTCTTTGGTGACGCCGGGGAAGGCGAGGACCTGGTTCTGCATGGCGACGTAGACGCCCGGGGGGAGGATCTGAACGGCGAGGAGGGCCTCGGTGATGTTCTGGAGGGCGTCGGTGCTGCGCAGCTCGTAGGGCTTCATGGCGCCGGTGAGGACGATGGGGACGCGCGGGTTGGGGGTGATCTCGCAGATCTGATCGCCGGTGCGCTGGAGGCGGTCGGTGCCGTGGACGATGATGACGCCCTCCCAGGCCTCGCTCATGGCGTCGGCGGTGCGCGCGATGAGGAGGTGATCGGAGGGGGTCATCTCGAGGCTGTCCTTGTTCATGAGGGGGACGCGGACCAGCTCGACGCCGCGCAGGTCGAGCTGTGCGAGCATGAGGTCGAGGACGGAGATGCGGTTGGAGAGGACGCCGTGGAAGGCGTCGTAGGTTTTTTCGATGGTGCCGCCGGTGGAGATGATGGCGATGCGCTTGGTGGGCATGGGGCTCAGGGGTTGGGGTTGAAGACGCCGATGGGGCAGGAGACGCCGGTGCCTCCGATGCCGCAGTAGCCGTTGGGGTTCTTGGCGAGGTATTGCTGGTGGTAGTCCTCGGCGTAGTAGAAGGTGGGTGCGTCGAGGATCTCGGTGGTGATGGGGCCGAAGCCGGCGTCCCGGAGTCGCTGGGCGAAGGCGTCTCGGGAGGCGAGGGCGGCGGCGCGCTGCGCGGCGTCGAAGGTGTAGATGCCGGAGCGGTACTGGGTGCCGATGTCGTTGCCCTGGCGCATGCCCTGGGTGGGGTCGTGGTTCTCCCAGAAGGTCTGGAGGAGCTGGGCGTAGGAGAGCTTGAGGGGGTCGAAGACGACGCGGACGACCTCGTTGTGTCCGGTGCGTCCGGTGCAGACCTCCTGGTAGGTGGGGTGGGGGGTGAGGCCGCCGGCGTAGCCGACGTGGGTGGAGAGGACGCCGGGGAGCTGCCAGAGCTTGCGCTCGACGCCCCAGAAGCAGCCCATCCCGAAGAGGGCGAGCTGGGCGCCCTCGGGGAAGGGGGGCAGCATGGGTCCGCCGAGGACGACGTGGCGCGGGGCGACCGGGAGGGGGGTGTCGCGTCCCGGGAGGGCCTCCTCGGGGGTGGGGAGCTGGAGCTTGTGGTTGAATCTGGCGAGGAGCTTGTCGAGCATGGGGCCTCCAGTGTGAGGGGAGCGCGGGGGCGCTTCGGGCAACGGGCCAGGGGGGGAGGTTATGCCAGCGCCCGCGTCGTGTCTCCAGCGGGTGTGGGGCTCCCCCTTCAAAAAAAGTGGAGCCCATTTTTTTTTAGGACTACAGGGGGAACATGATGAGATGACGGAAGGGCGCCGAGACAGAAAATAAAACC
>CAUJGC010000572.1 GCA_963169075.1 Myxococcota bacterium | reverse complement strand
GGGGGACCGGGGGCGTTGCTCCAGGCTTTGCCAGGAGCGTACGCCCCCGGGGGGGTCAGGCTTTGCCGGGAGCGTACCCCCCCGGGGGGGCAGGCTTGACGCCTCGGCGCAGCCTCTTTAGTGTCACCGGGTGTCTGCGCTCATGCGCCAAGGCCCCGAACACGACGGAGAGAGCATGCATCTGGCCCCTGCGCCCCCATCGTCGCGCCGATCCTCCCTGCTCCGAGGTGCGCGCCTCGCTGCGCTCCTGGGCCTGCTGCTCGCTGCGTCGGCGGTGAGCGCCCAGGAGAAGGTCGCCAACCCCCGGGATGAGCCGGAGTCTCCGGACTCGACGTTCGATCTGAACGCGGAGTACCGGATGCGCGCCGTCGAGATCAACCCGCTGGATCTCTCCGGAGAGGAGGTGTCCCAGACGCGGTGGATGGAGCAGCGCCTGCGGCTGGACATGACGCTGACCCGCAAGAAGCTCGGCGGCATCACCATCCAGATGGACGCGCTGGACGGCGTGCTCTTCGGGGACAACGGCACCTTCGGCGCCGAGCCCCAGCCCACCTCGGGCGTCTCGCTGGCGACCAAGAAGCCCAACCTGGCGCGGTGGGGGGTGGGGCTGCCCAAGGGCGGCGACCCGCTGAGCCCCGACTCCTACGTCCCGGTGCTGCAGCCCGCGAACCCCATCGAGGTCAACTTCGCCTACGGCGACATCATCCTCCCCATCGGGCTCCTGCGGGTGGGGCGCCAGCCCCAGGCCTACGGCGGCAACCTGACCTCCCACGACGGCACGCGGATCAACCGGTGGGGGATCTCGTACTGGAACGACACCTCGGACCGCATCCTCTTCGGGACGGCGGTGGACGCCATCGTGGACGTCGTGACCAAGGGGCCGGGCTTTGTGCCGGACGTGTCGCTGGACCGGGGCTTCTTCGTCGCGACGTTCTACGACGTGCTCAACCAGGGCAGCATCTTTGACCTGAGCGATGACCTGGGGCAGCTGGGCTTCGCGCTCCAGTGGCGGACCCCGGAGGTGAACGCGCTGGGCCTGCGCTTCACCGACGTCCTCGTCTCCGGCTTCGCCGTCCACCTCCAGGACGACCGCTTCCAGACCGACGTGTGGGCCTTCCCGACGCGCTCCAACGCCACCGTGGGGCCGCTCTACCTGGAGTTCCAGACCGCGATGATCACCGGCAGCAGCCGGGAGATCTCGGAGGGCTTCGCGGCCCTCTCCTCCAAGGAGCCCAGCCTCCAGAAGATCAACGGCATGGGCCTGCACGCGCTGGCGGACTACAACTTCGGGCCGCTGACGCTCACCATGCAGTTCGACATGGCGACGGGCGACGCGGACCCGCGCGCCTCCACCCCGATCACCTCCTTCTCCTTCGCCCGCGACCGCAACGTGGGCCTCCTGCTCTTCGAGCACGTCCTGGCCTTCGAGTCCGCCCGCTCGGTGGCCGTCGGCATCGAGAACCTCTCCAGCCTCAACGCCGCCTCCTTCCCCCTCACCGAGGTCTCCACCGAGGGCCGCTTCACCAACGCCATCGCCCTCTTCCCGCAGGCGCAGATCCACCTCCTGGACAAGCCCCGCAACAAGGTGGACCTGCGCCTGGGCGCCCTCTTCGCCTGGCCACAGGCCGACGGCGTGGTGGACCCCATCCTGACCACGCTGGCCGAGGACGGCCTCCGCATCGACGACGACGCCGTCAACTTCCACGGCGGCAAGCCCGGCGGCTACTATGGCACCGAGCTGGACGCCCAGCTGGAGTGGGCCTTCCAGGACACCTTCCTCTGGACCATCGAGGCCGCCGTCCTCTTCCCCGGCTCCTCCCTCCAGGACGAGAACGGCGACGCCGCCAACGCCTACCTCCTCGAAAACCGCTTCACCTTCCTCTACTGAGGCGCCCCCATGCGACACCTCACCCTCCTCCCGCTCCTCGGCGCCCTCCTCCTGCTGGCGGCGTGCGATCCCTACAACGCCCCGCCGGAGATCAAGCTCGCCCGCCCCGAGACGGGCGTCTTCGTCAGCGGCGACCCCCTCCTCTTCAACTTCTCCGAGCCCATCGACACGGCCTCCCTGGCGATCCGCGTCTGGCCCGGCGAGAAGGATCTGGAGGGCAACCTCCCCCCCAACGCCACCCCTCGCCTGGATCGCTGCACCGTCGCCGCGTCCCCCTGCGGCACCACCACCCTCGCCGTCTCCGACGACGGCCTCCAGGCCACCCTCCAGCTGGACCCCGCCGACCTCGGCCAGCCCGACAGCCCGCTGATCGTCGAGATCCTGCCGGGCCTCAAGGACCGCGAGGGCTTCACCCGCGACGCCACCGCGCGCTTCGACATCCAGTTCGCCCCCCAGACCACCGTCGGCGGCGCCGAGTTCCAGGACGGCGTCTACTACCTCGTCGGCACCACCAGCAAGCCCATCCCCACCGTCCTCCGCCTCGTCACCCAGCTCATCGCCCTCGACGACGGCCGCGTCGCCATCGCAGGCGGCGAGGCCAACCCCATCGAGGGCGCCCCCCGGAACACCACCAACATCGAGGAGGTCGTCATCGACACCTCCAACGACGGCTTCACCATCTTCGGCACCGGCACCCTCAGCCAGGACGCCAAAGGTGACCGCTTCCTCCAGAGCGAGCCCTTCCAGATCGAGATCCTCATCTCCGGCCTCCGCGTCATCCTCAACGACGCCATCATGCAGGGCAAGATCATCAAGGACGAGGACGGCAACGACTACCTCGACGGCACCCTCAACTTCAGCGGCGGCACCCTCTACATCGGAGACAACCCCACCCCCTTCGAGGGCGACTCCGCGCCCCTCGCCGGAGGCTTCGTCCCCCCCGACAAGGTGCCGCCCGGCGGACCCGACATGTGCGGCGAGGTCTGCGGCATGATCGTCCAATGCGTGCCCCCCGAAGGCTTCCCCGACCCGGACTTCTGCGCGGAGTGACCCCCCCGGCTGCGTAACGTCCTGCTCCGCTGCGCTTCACAGGACGAACGCAGCCGGTCCCCCCCGTGACGGGGGGACACCGACGGGTCGCTGGGCGCGGGGGCGCGGGGCGCGACGGGTGGCGAGCGAGCGCAGCGAGGCGAGCGAGCCACAGGCGAGCGAGGATCATGTCGGTGTCCCCCC
>CAUJGC010000571.1 GCA_963169075.1 Myxococcota bacterium | reverse complement strand
GGCGCCAGGTGATTTGGCAAATCGCTGAAGGTCGATGGGCGCGGGGTCGGGTGAGCTGGCAGATCACCGGGGGCGCGCCGCCGGACCCGGCGCGGCTGTCATGGGGAGCCGCGGGGCGGTGAGCAGGCTGCTGATCGGCTGGCAGACCGCCCGGGGCGGACCGGGCCGTTGACAAAGCGGCTGGCAGACCCCTATGGTGGAGCGCTGGAGCGGTGTGGAAGAATGAGCGGCGCCGGTTTCGGCGTTAGGCTCTGCAAGCGCCCTCTGGCTGAGGCGCCCGTTTTCAAACTCCAGCTTGAGCGTCGTGTGGGTTGATGGACACCGGAGTACTCCCCAAGCCTATCCCTTTCGGCAAGTATTGCCTGCTGGAGAAGATCAGCGTCGGCGGCATGGCCGAGGTCTACAAGGCCAAGGCCTTCGGCGTGGAGGGCTTTGAGCGCCTCCTGGCGGTGAAGAAGATCCTCAACTCCATCGCGGAGGACGAGACCTTCATCTCCATGTTCATCGACGAGGCCAAGATCGCCGGGCAGCTCAACCACCCCCACATCGCCCAGATCTTCGATCTCGGCAAGGTGGACGGCTCCTACTTCATCGCGCTGGAGTACATCAGCGGCCGCGATCTGCGCACCGTCTGGGATCGCTTCGTCCGCGAGGCCGCCAAGCCCAACATCTTCCTGGCCTGCTTCGTCGTCATGAAGGTGGCCGAGGCCCTGCACTACGCCCACACCAAGCGCGACGCCTCCGGTCAGGAGCTGAACATCGTCCACCGGGACATCTCGCCCCACAACGTCCTCATCTCCTATGAGGGCGACGTGAAGATCATCGACTTCGGCATCGCCAAGGCCCAGGGCAAGAGCAGCCAGACCCAGGTCGGCATCCTCAAGGGCAAGTTCTCCTACATGTCCCCCGAGCAGGTCCGCGGCCTGCACATCGACCAGCGCGCGGATCTCTTCTCCCTCGGCATCGTCCTCTACGAGCTGCTCACCCAGGAGCGCCTCTTCCTCGGGGAGAGCGACTTCGACACGCTGGAGAAGATCCGCAAGGTCGAGATGTCGCCCCCCACCCTCTACAACCCCCACATCCCCCGCGAGCTGGAGGACATCGTCCTCAAGGCCCTCGCCAAGAGCCCCGACGAGCGCTTCCAGTCCGGCACCGAGCTGGTCGAGGCCCTGGAGCGCTTCTTCCGCAACCAGGGCTCCTTCTTCGGCAGCAAGGATCTCGCGGCGGTCATGAAGAAGACCTTCGCCGCCGAGATCGAGCTGGAGCGCAAGAAGCTCGACTACTACCGCACCATCAACCTCGACTCCCTCACCCAGCAGAACAACCGCGCGATGAGCTGGGACCACGAGGAGCTGGACACCCGCGTCTACGGCCGCAGCATGGCGCCCCCGCCGCCCCCCGGCCCCGCCATGGGCTCCGTCAACGACATCAGCCCCGCCGCCGAGCTGGGCCCCGGGCCCATCCGCACCCCCGCCGCCGACATCGTCTACAAGACCGGCGAGCGCCCCGTCCCCGTCGGCGGCGTCCTCCCCGGGCTCCCCGGTGACCTCCTCGACGAGGAGGAGCTGGACGACCCCACCATGGAGTTCGACCGCTGGCAGGTGGGCAACTCCCTCACCCCCAAGATCCAGGAGGCCGCCCCCGCGGACCCCCTGGAGGCGGCCATGCGGGCGTCCTCCCCCGCCCGGCCGGCGGTGCAACCCGCCGCCCCGCCCCCCCCGCCCTCCCGCAGCGAGCCCTCCCTCTTCGGCCCCGACCCCCAGCAGAAGGCCGCCTCCCGCCCCCCGGCGGTGGCCCCCATGGAGCGCCCCGCCGAGAAGAGCGGCGGCAGCGGCCTCACCGTCGCCCTCATCGCCGTGATCGTCCTCCTCCTGGTCGGCGGCGGCGTCGGCGCCTGGTTCGTCATGAACCAGGGCGGCAACGAGGCCACCGTCACCTTCAAGATCAACAACGCCCCCAGCGTCCGCATCCTCGTCGACAAGGACGAGCTGCACAACGGCGCTGCTGGCACCCCCGTCGTCCTCAAAGGCATCCCCGCAGGCGCACGCCAGATCGAGATCACCGCCGAAGGCTACGAGCCCGTCACCGACACCCTCCAGGTCGAGGCCGGGCAACAGTACGTCCTCCCCATCGAGATGCGTAAGGCCCCCGAGGTCGGCAAGGCCGCCGTCAGCGTCAAGGTCGATCCCCCCGACGCCCTCGTCTTCCTCAACGGCGAGCAGGTCAAAGATCCCGCCCCCTTCTCCCGCCGCGACCTCGCCCCTGGCAAGGCCGAGCTGATCTTCAAAAAAGACGGCTACTTCGAAGAGAAGCGCGAGGTCGATCTCACCGAGGGCAAGACCTCCGACGTCGACGTCCGCCTCAAGCCCTCCCGCGTCGCCCTCTCCGTCAAGCCCGACCCCGCCGACGCCGAGGTCACCGTCTACCAGAAGGACCAGGCCACCTCCGCCGACAAGCGCAAGCTCAAGACCGCCAAGGGCCCCGTCGAGCTCAAAGACCTCGACGCCACCAAGGTCTACGAGGTCGAGATCGCCAAGAAAGGCTACGCCCCCTACACCAAGCTCTTCGAGCCCGGCTTCGAGGCCAGCAAGACCCTCCTCGCCCAGCTCGAAGCCGAGGCCGTCGCCGCCAACAACCCGCCCCCCGCCCAGGACGACGCCGCCGCACGCGCCGCCGCCGAGGAGCGCCGCAAGCGCATGGAGGAGCGCCTCAACAAGGCCCGCGAGAACGGCGGCAGCGACGACCCCGGCAAGAAAGACCCCCCCGCCTCCGTCGCCGCCGTCAACACCTCCCCCCCGCCCGAGCGCAAAGACCCCGATCCCCCCCAGGTCGGCGGCACCGGCATCATCAACGTCGCCTCCAAGCCCCAGGCCCGCGTCTTCATCGACGGCAAGGACACCGGACGCTACACCCCCCTCCTCAACCACAGCCTCCCCGCAGGCGCCCACCTCGTCACCCTCAAGAACGACGAGCAGGGCCTCAACAAGACCTACAACATCACGGTCAAGCCGGGCGGCACCCACCAGATCCTCAACATCCCCAAGTGAACCCTCCCCCCAGGGCCCTCCCGGCTGAGAGCACGATGGCGCCGCGCCTCACCCCAAGCCATCACCTCGCCTTGGGGGTGGCCGCCCTGGCCTGCCTCCTGACGGCGTGCGCCGCCGCGCCCACCCCCCCGGGCCCGGCGCTCACCCCCGCCCTCACCGCCCGAAACCTCCCCGACGCCCAGCCCCTCCGCCTCGATGAGAGCGTCTGGAGCCTCCTCGGCACCCGCCTCCGCCTGGAGGCCGATCCCGTCAACCAGCAGCTCAACGTCCTCCTCCAGGTCGAGCGCCCCCCCGCCCCCCTCAACGTCCAGCTCCCCCTCCAATGGGCCGGGCAGACCGACCTCACCCGCACCTTCCGCGACCTGCGGGCCTCCTGCGGCGACCGCTCCCTCCCCATCGAGCTGATCGACAACGGACAGCTCCGCATCGACCACGACGCCTGCCGCGTCCTCCAGCTCCGCTACCACGTCCTCATCGACCGCGGCCTCTCCCCCGCCGAGCAGCCCGGCCTCCGCCGACGCTCCCGCCTCGACGCCCTCGGCATGATCCTCCACGGCCCCGCCGCCATCGCGCTCCCCTGGGACGCCTCCGGCTCCAGCCCCCTCGGCCTCGGCGCCGGCGGCGTCGCCGTCGAGATCATCGCCCCCACCGCCTGGCGCGTCGGCGCCACCTGGCGCCCCGTCGAGGTCCCCGGCGCCCCCCTCCCCCCCGCCCAGGCCCAGGCCGACCGCGCCGTCTGGCGCTTCCTCGCCTATGACCTCGGCCACCTCATCGACGCCGTCGTCGTCGCAGGCGACCTCCGCCACCAGCGCGCCGAGCTGCCCGACGGACGCCTCCTCCATCTCCTCACCCTCGGAGACCTCCCCCTCTCCGACGACGCCCTCCGCCAGATGCTCGAGCGCGTCGTCGCCGCCCAGCGCCGCTTCCTCCCCCCCGGCTGGGCCTGGCCCGCAGGCACCGAGCGCCTCACCGTCGTCGCCCTCGGCTCCGGCGACGCCCCCCTCCTCGAAGGCGGCGGACGACGCGGCGGCTTCATCGTCGAGATCGGCGCCAACGCCCAACCCATCGAGATCGCAGAGCTCCTCGCCCACGAGGCCTTCCACGTCGTCAACGGACACCTCCTCGTCCACCAGCCCCAGGCCGAGTTCGACACCCTCTGGTTCAAAGAGGGCATCACCACCTGGGTCGCCGCCCTCACCCTCGTCCGCGCCGGCTTCGCAGACCCCTCCTGGCTCCTCACCCGCCTCGGTGAGCTGGCCGAGACCTACTACGGCAACCCCCTCGCCTTGCGCCTCCCCATGCACCGCGTCGGCGCCACCTTCTGGACCGACGTCCACGCCCGACGCCTCCCCTACGACAAAGGCGCCCTCCTCGGCCTCCTCCTCGACGCCTCCCTCCACCCCCAGAGCGCCCCCACCGCCCTCGAAGCCTGGTTCGCCTGGCTCCTGGAGCGCGTCGCCCAGCGCGGCCTCGCCTATGACAACGCCACCCTCCAGGACGGGCTCGCCGCCATCGGCGGCCAGCCCCGCGACGTCGCCGCCCTCTTCGAGCGCTTCGTCTACGGCATGGAGGCCCTCCCCCTCCAGGACGCCCTCGCGCGCCTCGACCTCCGCCTCGCCCGAGGGATGGCCCCCGCCCCCTACTACGGCTTCGATCTCGGCTACGACGCCCGCGGCGCCTTCATCGCCTCCCTCGACCCCGACGGCCCCGCCGCGCGCCTCGGCCTCGTCCTCGGAGATCGCCTCCTCGGAGAGCCCGCCGTCCCCCTCCACCGCACCCACGCCGCCGCCCGCCTCAACCTCCTCCGCCTCGGACGCGTCGTCCCCGTCACCATCCACCCCGAGCGCGGCCTCCGCGAACGCTACACCGTTACCCCCCTCCGCGCCGCTGCCGACGACCCCCTGCTGCGCCTGCTGGGGCCCCCCCCGGGGCCGTAACGTCTGGCCGGCTCGGCCAGACGAACGGCCCCGGCCCCCCCCGTGACGGCAACCCCCCCGGGGGCGTAACGTCCAACCCTGCGGGATTGGACGAACGCCCCCGGTCCCCCCCGTGACGGGGGGACACCGACGGGTCGCTGGGGACGCTGGGGGATCGCTGGGGTCGCTGGGGGTCGAGCGGTGGCGAGCGAGCGGAGCGAGGGAGGTCGGTGTCCCCCCGTCACGGGGGGGTCCGGCCCCGTTCGTCCTGTGAAGCGAAGCGCAGCAGGACGTTACGGGGCCGGGGGGGTCCGGCCGTAGCGATCTTCCAGCCGCACCACGTCGTCCAGCTCGGGGGTGGAGACCTCCAGGATGTCCACGTCGGTGATCGCGATCATGCGGTGCCGCGTGAGCGGGCGGATGCGGTAGGGCTCGCGGGGCTTGAGGCGGCGCTCGACCATCGCGCCCTCCTCTTCGACCTCCAGGATGAACTCCCCGTCCAGCGCCATCACCGTCTCGTCCTTGACCTCGTGGTATTGGAGGGAGAGGGCGTGGCCGGCGCGGACGTGGAGGATCTTGCCGACGTAGCGGTCGGCGTGGGCCCAGATCAGCTCGTAGCCCCAGGGTTTCTCAACGCGCCGCATCGCTCACTGCTCCTGCCAGGTCTCGACCTGGCCGTCTCCGTCCTGGTCGCGGCCGACGCGGCTCAGGGTGCCGCGCTCGTAGTACTCCCAGAGGTCGATCTTGCCGTCGTTGTTGGTGTCGCGCTCGACGCGGACCAGCTCGCCGCCCTTGTAGGTCTTGAAGATGTCGGGGGCCTGGTCGAACTCGACGTCCACCTCCTTGCGGACCAGGGCGCCCTGATCGAAGGTGTTGACCGCGTCCACGCGCCCGTCGAAGTTGTAGTCCAGCTCCTCTTTGACGAGGCGCTCGGCCTCGTTGTAGTGGCGCCAGATGTCCACCGAGCCGTCGAAGTTGACGTCGATCTCCTTGCGGACGAGCTTGCGCGTCGTCGCGCCGTCGCTCCCAGCCGCCTCTTTGTAGATGGAGTAGACGTCCGGGATGCTGTCCTGGTTCAGGTCGGCCTTGACGATGAGCAGGCCCTCGTTCGGGTAGCGATCCGCTCCCTGGAGGACCCGCCCGGCGTTGCCGCCGGTCGTCTCGGCCTGGCCGCCAGCGCAGGCCGAAGCCGCCAGCGCTGCGAGCGCGATCCAGAGCAGGTAGGTTGAGCGTGCGGACATGACGTAGGGCCTCCGGGTTGTAGGGGGGCGTCCGACGAACCTCCACCATGCCTCCCCGGCGCCCGGAGGTCAAGCGGGCCGGGCTTGACCTGCGCAGGGCGGGGGCGCTAGTGTGCGTCGCGCCAGCGCCCGGCTTCCGGACGCTGGAGCCTTTCACTTTCGGCAGACGACGCGCCACGCCCATGTCAACCCCTCCTTCGCAGCAGCACCTCATCCGTAACTTCTCGATCATCGCCCACATTGATCACGGCAAGTCCACGCTGGCCGACCGCATCCTGGACGTCACCCACGCGGTCAGCGAGCGCGAGGCCAAGGATCAGTTTCTGGACTCGATGGATCTGGAGCGTGAGCGGGGGATCACGATCAAGGCGCAGTCGGTGCGCTTGAACTACACGGCCCGGGACGGGAAGACCTACATCCTGAACCTGATCGACACCCCCGGCCACGTGGACTTCAACTACGAGGTGTCCCGCTCGCTCTCGGCCTGCGAGGGGGCGATCCTCGTGGTGGACGCCGCCCAGGGCGTCGAGGCGCAGACGCTGGCGAACGTCTACCTGGCCCTGGACAACGATCTGGAGATCGTGCCGGTCCTCAACAAGATCGACCTGCCCTCCGCCCGCCCCGACGAGATCAAGGACGAGATCGAGGAGATCATCGGCCTGGACGCCTCCGAGGCGGTCCTCTGCAGCGCCAAGACCGGCCTGGGGATCGAGGACGTGCTGGAGGCCGTGGTCAAGACGGTGCCGCCGCCCAAGGGCGACCCGGACGGGCCGCTCCAGGCGCTGGTCTTCGACTCGTGGTTCGACCCCTACCGCGGCGTCATCGCGCTGGTCCGCATCGTCGAGGGCACGGTGAAGCGCGGCGACACGGGCCGCATGATGGCGACCGGCGCCGACACCGAGGTCCAGGAGGTCGGCGTCTTCGCCCCCAAGCCCACCGCCACCAAGACCCTCAGCGCAGGCGAGGTCGGCTTCATCATCACGGGCATCAAAGAGGTCCGGAAGATGAAGATCGGGGACACGATGACGCTGGCAAGCCGACCGGCCGCCGCGCCGCTGGACGGCTTCCAGGACGTCCACCCCATGGTCTTCGCGGGCCTCTTCCCGGTGGAGCAGTCCGGCTACGACGACCTCCGCGACGCCATGGAGAAGCTGCGCCTCAACGACGCCGCCTTCACCTACGAGCCCGAGACGAGCGCGGCGCTGGGCTTCGGCTTCCGCTGCGGCTACCTGGGCCTGCTCCACATGGAGATCGTCCAGGAGCGCCTGGAGCGCGAGTTCAACGTCGAGCTGATCACCACGGCCCCCACCGTCGTCTACAAGGTCGTCACCACCAAAGGCGAGCACCTCGACATCGAGAACCCCTCCAAGCTGCCCTCGCCGCAGGAGATCGATCAGTTCCTGGAGCCCTACGTCGAGGCGACGATCCACGTCCCGCCGGAGTTCGTCGGCGCGGTCCTCAAGCTCTGCGAGGAGCGGCGAGGGACGCAGAAGTCGCTGACCTACGCGACGACGACGCGGATCTTGATCACCTATGAGCTGCCCTTCGGGGAGATCGTGTTCGACTTCTTCGACCGCCTCAAGAGCTCCACCCGCGGCTACGCGACGCTGGACTACCGCCCGGTGGACTACAAGGAGGGCGATCTGGTCAAGATGGACGTGCTCGTCAACGGCGACACCGTGGACGCCCTCTCCATCATCACCCACAAGGACTCGGCCTACCACCGCGGCAAGGATCTGGTGACCAAGCTCCGCAAGCTCATCCCGCGCCAGATGTACGAGGTCGCCCTCCAGGCGGCCATCGGCAACCGCATCATCGCCCGCGAGACGGTCAAGGCCTACCGCAAGGACGTCACCTCCAAGTGCTACGGCGGCGACATCAGCCGTAAGCGCAAGCTCCTGGAGAAGCAGAAGAAGGGCAAGCGCCGCATGAAGCAGGTCGGCAACGTCGAGATCCCCCAGGAGGCCTTCCTGGCGGTGCTCCAGATCGACGACGGCGAGTGAAATAAGCGGGCGCTCAGGCGCCGTTGTCCCCCCCGCTGCCGCGCCTCCTGGCGCCGCCCCTCCTCTGAACCCACGGAGCGCAGACCACCGTGACCGCCGAAGCCAAAGACCTCGCCCGGCTCAAGAAGGAGGGGGGGCGCTTCGTCAAGACCTCCTCCAAGCTGCTCAAGAAGCACGGGGAGCGCATCAACCCCGCCCTCCGCGCCCAGGTGGAGGAGGCCCTGCGCGACGCCGAGGCCAGGCTCCAGGGGGACGACGCCGAGGCGCTGGATAAGGCGCTCAAGGAGCTGGACGAGCGCGTCGAGAAGCACCTGGGCAAGCACCGCAAGAGCACCCTCCGCGAGTACACCGAAGCGATCGGACTTGCGGTGGTTTTTGCGTTGATTTTGCGTACATTTTTCGTTGAAGCCTTCATCATCCCCTCCGCCAGCATGGAGCCGACGCTCCAGGAGGGGGATCGCCTCTTCGTCAACAAGCTGATCTACGGCATCCGGCTGCCCTTCATGACGGAGCACCTGGTCTCCTTCGGCGGCCCCGGGCGCGGCGACGTGATCGTCTTCGTCTTCCCCCAGGACGAGGCCCGCGCCCACGCCGAGACGCTCCCGCCGCACCGCCGCGCCTGCATCGATCCGCAGAGCCTGGTGGAGAAGAAGGACTACATCAAGCGGGTCGCGGCGGTGGAGGGGGATCGGGTGCAGCTCATCTCCAACGTCATCCACATCAACGGCAAGGCCCTCCCCACCGAGGCCGTCAAGCAGGACCCGCAGGCCGAGGGCTACCCCTACCTCAACCAGCAGGTCGAGCAGAACGGCGATCACACCTACACCACCCAGAACTACGGCAACGACGCCAACTTCGGCCTCACCGAGGAGGTCATCATCAAGCCGGGGCATGTCTTCGTCATGGGAGACAACCGCGACAACTCGTCGGACGGCCGCTGCTGGGGCCAGGTGCCCATCGAGAACGTCAAGGGCAAGGCGATGTTCATCTGGCTCTCCACCGACGGGTCCGGGGTCCACTGGGATCGCATCGGCAAGTGGATCGACTGATCCGGCGAGGGCTCCTCCTCCTCGCTGCGCTCCTGGCGGCGGCCTGCGCGCCGTCGCGCCTCCCGGAGCTGGCGCAGCCGCTCCGCCCCGAGACGGGGCGCCGCGTCGCGGGCCTCATCGGCCCCGCCGAGACGCAGGGGCCCGACCTCTGGCTGGGCGGCGAGTCCTCCAGCCGCCTCCTGGCGGTTGATGCGAGCGGGCGTCGGGCGCTGCTGACCGACGGCGAGCGCGTCGCGCTCTACGACGCCACCCCGCGCCAGATCACCCACCTCCTGCCCACCTCCGGCCACCTGGTGCACCGCGGCGTCTTCGCCGCAGGCGGCGGCGCGGCCCTCCTGGTCGAGCGCGAGAGCGAGCTGAACCCGGCGCTGGAGCACCTCCGCCTGGTGGATCTCCCGACGCGCCGGACGCTGGCGACGCTGCCGCTGCCCTGCGGGTGCCTGGTGGCGCTCGGGGCGTCTGCGACGCGGCTGGAGGTCGCCGTCAGCAGCGAGGCGCTTGGAGGCACCTGGGCGCTGGCCTGGACGCTGGAGGGCGCGCCGCTGCCGCCGCGCCGCCTCACCGCGCAGGTGGTCCGGGTGGGGCGTGACGGGGTGGCCTTCTCGCAGCGCGGCGACCGCCTCGTGGGGATCTTCCAGGGGGAGGACGGCGCGGCGGAGGTGCGCTGGCTGGAGCTGGACGGCGCGGACGCGCCGCCCCGCGTCCTGAAGCTGGGCGCGCCGCCGGAGGCGCGCTGCGTCGAGGAGCCCTCGCCTTGCGCCGCGTCGGGCTTCATCGAGCCCTCGGGAGAGGCGGTGTGGTGGGCTCAGGCGGACGCCTCGGCGCGGCTGGAGGTGCGGCGCCTCCTGCTGGATGACGCACATCAGCACACAGAGACCTACACAGCGTCGGACCTCCGCCCCGAGGGCTGGTCCCTCGCCCCGGACGGCGCGCCGCTCCTCCTGGCGACCCGGCGCCTCCCGGGGCTGCCCGACGGGGCGCAGCCTCCGACGGTCCTCCTCCGCCCCGAGGGCGGCGCGCTGGAGGAGCGCTACGCGCCCCCTCAGGGGGCGCTCCCCCTCCCGGGGCCGCTCGCCTTCGAGCCCGAGCAGGTCGGCGCGGGGCTCCTCGGCGCCTGGCGCGAGGCGCTGGGCCTGGCGGTGGACACCCGCGCGCGCCTGGGCGCCGCCAACGCCCCGGCGCTGGCGGTGGACGACGCCACCGGGGTGGTGGTCTTGACCTCCCTGCGCGGCGGCTGGCGCCTCCCCCCGGACGGCGAGCCCAC
>CAUJGC010000570.1 GCA_963169075.1 Myxococcota bacterium | reverse complement strand
CGGACCCGCGACGAGGCCGAGGGGGCCTGCGCCCCGCGCGGCCGGGCCGCCGGGCCCGACAGGCGGGGCGGCGGCGCGCGCCGGGTCCCAACCGGACCCGGCGCGCGCTGGAGCTTGTCGCAGGGAGGCGGAATAACCCCTTGACTCCGAGGGGCTGCCCCGTATACTCCCGACGCCTTGGAGCGAGAGGTGGCTGCCACCTCGCCTCCAACCCCTCCGGGGGACGCTGAGTTTTTATTGCTCCTGTATTATCAGGTGGGAATCACGGGCACGCAGGCCGCTAGGCATTGCTGGAGTGCCTGCATGTCGATAGGACGCTGAAGATGCCGACAATCAATCAGCTGGTCCGCAAGGGCCGTGAGAAGGTCAAGGGGAAGGAGAAGGCGCCGGCGCTCAAGAAGTGCCCGCAGAAGCGCGGCGTGTGCGTCCGCGTCTACACGACGACGCCCAAGAAGCCGAACTCGGCTCTCCGTAAGGTGGCCCGTGTGCGCCTCACCAACGGGATGGAGGTCACGAGCTACATCCCCGGTGAGGGCCACAACCTGCAGGAGCACTCGGTGGTCCTGGTCCGCGGCGGTCGCGTGAAGGACCTCCCCGGTGTGCGCTACCACATCATCCGCGGCACCCTCGACGCGGGCGGCGTGAACGCTCGCCGCCAGGGCCGCAGCAAGTACGGCGCCAAGCGCCCCAAGAAATAAGCCGCCTACGCTGAACGGGCGAGCGCAGCGCAGGGCTGTCCTCGCCGCGAAAGACTTGATGATGACGGTGTCTGGGCCCGATCGCCCAGCTCCTCTCTGAGATGGTGAGTGTCATGCCGAGAAGGCGCGAAGTTCCCAAGCGTCGCATCCTCCCCGACCCCAAGTTCAAGAGCGTGGCGGTCGCGAAGTTCATCAACGGCCTCATGGTCGAGGGCAAGAAGAGCACGGCCGAGAGCATCTTCTACGATGCCATGGACGCCGTCTCGCAGCGCATGAAGGTGGAGAACCCCATCGAGGTCTTCGAGGAGGCCATGCGCAACGCCGAGCCCCGCGTGGAGGTCAAGAGCCGTCGCGTCGGCGGCTCCACCTACCAGGTGCCGGTCGAGATCCGCGCCGAGCGCCGCGAGGCCCTGGCCCGCCGCTGGATCATCTCCTACTCCCGCACCCGCGGCGAGAAGTCGATGACGCAGCGCCTGGCCGCTGAGATCATGGACGCCGCCGCCAACCGCGGCAACGCCGTGAAGAAGAAAGAGGACACCCACCGCATGGCCGAGGCCAACAAGGCCTACGCGCACTACCGCTGGTGAGCGCTCCGGCGCAGAGAGGCTGCCCTCAAGGGCAGCCTCCCTGTGCGGGCGAACGAGAAGCCGACGCTCGCTGGGCTCCAAGAGCCCAGGAGACGTCGGTTTTTTTATGTCGTGCATGACGCAGGAGGCTCCATGGCTTCGATCACGACGACGCGGCGGCGCAACATCGGGATCATGGCGCACATCGACGCCGGTAAGACCACGACGACGGAGCGCATCCTTTATTATACAGGGCGGACCTGGCGCATGGGCGAGGTCCACGAAGGGACCGCGACCATGGACTTTGATCCTCGCGAGCAGGAGCGCGGGATCACGATCATGGCCGCCGCCACCACCTGCCAGTGGCGCCCCGTGTGGGCGCTCGACGAAGCGCCCTACCAGATCAATATCATTGATACGCCCGGCCATGTGGATTTCACGGTTGAGGTGGAGCGCAGCCTGCGGGTGCTGGACGGCGCCGTGGCGCTCTTCTGCGGGGTGCACGGGGTGGAGCCGCAGTCGGAGGCGGTCTGGCGCCAGGCCGATCGCTACGCGGTGCCCCGGATCGCCTTCGTGAACAAGATGGATCGCCCCGGGGCGGATCTGGGGCGGGTGCTGGAGATGATCCGGGCCCGGCTGGGGATCGAGCCGCTGGCGGTGCAGCTGCCGTGGCTGGAGGGGGAGGAGCTGGTGGGGGTGGTGGATCTGGTGGAGCGCGTGGGGCTGCGCTTCGACGCCGACTCGCTGGGGGCGAGCTGGACGGTGGAGCCCGTGCCGGAGTCCCTGGAGGTCGAGGCGGAGGTCGCCCGGGAGGAGCTGGTCGACGCCCTGACCCGCGAGGACGAGGGCCTCATGGAGGCCTGGATGGAGCAGGACGGGGAGGTGGGGGCGGCGGCCGTGCGCGCCGCGCTGCGGCGCGTGACGCTGCGCCTGCGGGGCGTGCCGGTGCTCTGCGGCGCGTCGTTTCGCAACATCGGGGTGCAGCCGCTCCTGGACGCGGTGGTCGCCTACCTGCCGAGCCCGGCGGACCTGCCGCCGGTGCGGGGCGTCCGCCCCGAGCGCCTCCACGCGCTGGAGGAGGCGCGGGCGGCGCTGCGGGAGGACGCCCTGGAGGAGCTGCGCCCGCCGCAGGCCGACGCGCCGCTGGCCGCGCTGGCCTTCAAGGTGATGAGCGATGAGGAGGAGGGCGGCCTGACCTTCCTCCGGGTCTACAGCGGGGCGCTGGAGGCCGGGGCGGAGGTGCTGAACGCGGGCCGTGGGGTGCGGGAGGTGATCGGGCGCCTGGTGCGGATGCACGCCAACACCCGCGAGCCGGTGGAGCGGCTGGAGGCCGGGGACATCGGCGCGGCCGTGGGGCTGGTGGCGACGCGCACGGGGGACACGCTCTGCGCGCCGGAGGCGCCGCTGGTCCTGGCCTCGATCCATGTGCCGGAGCCGGTGATCCAGATGCGGATCGAGCCCGCGACCGAAGAGGAGCAGGCGCGCCTGGATGACGCCCTGGCGTCGCTGGCGCTGGAGGATCCGAGCTTCCGGGTGTCGGTGCACCCGGAGACCGGGCAGACCCTCCTGGCGGGGATGGGGGAGCTGCACCTGGAGATCATCCACCACCGGCTGGTCCATGACTTCCGGGTAGCGTGCCGAGCCGGCGCGCCGGAGGTGGCCTACCGGGAGACGCCGACCCGGGAGGCCCGGCAGGAGGAGCGCTTCGTGCGTCAGGCGGGTGACCAGGAGCTCTTCGCCCAGGTGATCCTGCGCCTGACCCCCGGGGAGCGCGGCTCGGGGCTGCGCTTTGAGGTGGCGCCAGCGGCCGCGGCGGCGCTTGAGGCGAGCTACCTCCAGGCGGCGGAGCTTGGGGTGCGCGAGAGCGCCGAAGTGGGGCCGCTCGGGGGGTGGCCGCTGGTGGACGCCGCGGTGGTGCTGGAGGAGGCTGAGGCCAACGCGTCCTCCAGCGCGCGGGCGTTCAAGAACGCGGCGTCACTGGCGATGCGCGAGGTGATGAAGGGCGCCGCCCTGATCGTGCTGGAGCCGATCATGGAGGTCGAGGTCCTGGTGCCGGAGGAGTTCGTCGGGACGGTGCTGGGCGATCTGGGGTCGCGGCGCGGGGAGGTGCAGAGCTTCGAGGCGCGGGCTGGGGGGCTGCACTCGGTCTCGGCGCGGGTGCCGCTGGCGTCGATGTTCGGCTACGCGGCGGAGGTGCGGAGCCGCACTCAGGGGCGCGCCACGTACACGATGCGCTTCGCGTCCTATGGTCCTGCGCCGCGCGGCGCGGGGTGAGATCGCGCGGGGCGTCAAAAGAGCATTTGCACTGGGCGATGGGGTGTGCTAGACACACCGGGCTTTCCCGCGCGGCCTTGTGGTAGGGCCTCGCGGACGAAGATTGTTTGAGGATGGAATCCATGTCGAATGAGAAGATCCGCATCAAACTGAAGGCGTACGACTACAAGCTCCTCGACGCTTCGGCGGCGGAGATTGTGGAGACGGCGCGCCGTACCCGTGCGGAGGTGGCTGGTCCGATCCCGCTGCCCACGCGCATCAACCGCTATACGATCCTCCGCGGTCCGTTCATCGACAAGAAGTCCCGCGAGCAGTTCGAGATCCGGACGCACATGCGTCTGCTCGACATCCTGAAGCCTACGCAGGAGACGCTGGACGCGCTGATGAAGCTCGACCTTTCGGCGGGCGTGGACGTCGAGATCAAGAGCTAGGCACAACGCCAGCCTGGCAGGGTGAACCATGGAAGTGAACATCTATAACATTACGGGTGAGGTGGTCGGTCAGATCGCGCTGCCGGAGTCGGTCTTCGGTGTCGAGGTTCGTCCCCACCTGTTCTGGGAAGTCGTGCGTTGGCAGCAGGCCAAGAAGCGCGCGGGCACCCACGACACAAAGACGCGCCACGAGACGCACGGCTCGGGCAAGAAGATGTACCGCCAGAAGGGTACGGGTCGCGCTCGCCACGGCGATCGCAACGCGCCCGTCTTCGTGGGCGGCGGCGTGGCTCACGGGCCGCATCCGCGCTCCTACGCCTTCAAGGTCAACAAGAAGGTTCGCCGCGCGGCGATCTGCTCGGCGCTGAGCATGAAGGCTCAAGCGGCGAAGATCGTGGTCGTGGAGGACTTCCGGCTCCCCGAGATCAAGACCCGCCTGGCGGTGTCGGCCCTCGGTGCGCTGAACGCGAAGCGCGCGCTCGTGGTGGACGGGGCCAACGAGACCCTGAGCCGCTCGGTCCGCAACCTGCCCGACGCGAAGTACCTGAACGTCGCGGGCCTGAACGTCTACGATCTGCTCAAGCACGACGCGGTGGTGATCACGAAGTCGGCGCTTGAGGCGCTTGAGGGGAGGCTCTCGGGATGAGCGACGCCGTGATCTACAACGTCATCGGCCGTCCGGTGGTGACGGAGAAGACGACCGTGCAGCGCGAGGCGGACAACAAGTTCGTCTTCCGCGTGAGCGACGCTGCGAACAAGATCCAGATCCGCCAGGCGGTGGAGCAGCTCTTCGGCGTGAAGGTGGTGGATGTGCACACCGCCCGGATGCCGAGCAAGCCCAAGCGCCGCGGGCGCGTCTTTGGCCGCCGCGGCGGCTTCAAGAAGGCGATCGTGACGCTGGCGGCTGGGGATGCGATCGAGTTCTACACCGAGGCGCCTGCCGCCGAGGTGGAGGCGAGCGACGAGGATTGAGCCAGGGCGTCGGCTGCCCTTCAGGGGCAGGCGCCACGGCAGAAGGACCGTCATTGCTTTTTGGTCATCGAGCCCCTCGGGGCGTCGTGAGATGAGGAGACCCGAGAGCGCGGGTAGGGGCTGATGACGCCCAGAGGGCGTTCAGACCTCGCGAAGACTCCTCCGCTGATCAAGAGGCAATGACCCGAGCCGCCCTGGGGCGGCGCAAGAGCACTCTGGAGAATAGAGGGTCATGGGCATTCGCAAGTTCAAGCCGACATCGCCGGGTCGCCGCGGGATGAGCGCGCGCGACGCGCAGGGTCTGGCCAAGAAGGGGCCTGAGAAGCGCCTCACGGAGCCAAAATCCAAGACGGGCGGCCGCAACAACTACGGCCGCATCACGTGTCGTCACCGGGGCGGCGGACATAAGCGCCGCTTCCGCGTGATCGACTTCAAGCGTAACAAGACGGGCGTGCCCGCGAAGGTGGCTTCGATCGAGTACGATCCGAACCGCTCCGCGAACATCGCCCTCCTGCACTATCTGGACGGTGAGAAGGCCTACATCCTGGCGCCGGAGCGCATGGAGGTGGGTGACACCGTGATCAGCGCCGCGACGGCGGACATCAAGCCGGGCAACTGCCTGCGCCTGAAGTACATCCCGGCGGGGACGGTGATCCACAACATCGAGCTGAAGCCCGAGAAGGGCGGTCAGCTGGTGCGGAGCGCGGGCGTGGGCGCGCAGCTCCAGGCGAAGGAGGGTGACTACGCCCTCGTGAAGCTGCCCAGCGGTGAGGTGCGTCGCGTGCACGTGAACTGCCGCGCGACGGTGGGTCGGGTGGGTAACTCGGACCACTCGAACATCAACCTGGGCAAGGCGGGCCGCAGCCGTCACCTGGGGCGTCGCCCCAGCGTGCGCGGCGTGGCGATGAACCCGGTGGACCACCCGCACGGTGGTGGTGAGGGGCGCACGAGCGGCGGCCGTCACCCGGTGACGCCCTGGGGCGTGCCGACCAAGGGTAAGAAGACGCGCAGCAACAAGCGCACCGACACGTTCATCGTCAAGCGTCGCCGCTGAGAGCTAAAGGAGTAGAGTCGTGCCACGTTCAATCAAGAAGGGTCCGTTCGTTGACGACCATCTCTGGAAGAAGGTCGCGGAGTCGCAGGAGACGGGCAACCGGAAGGTCATCAAGACCTGGAGCCGTCGCTCGACGATCCTGCCGGAGATGGTGGGGCTGACGTTCGCGGTGCACAACGGCAAGAAGTTCGTGCCGGTCTATGTCACTGAGAACATGGTGGGTTACAAGCTGGGCGAGTTCGCGCCGACGCGCACGTACTACGGCCACGCGGCGGACAAGAAGTCCAAGCGTAAGTAATCGGGCGTAGTGGCAAGCTGTCTGGAGAAGAGTCATGGCCAAGAATGAGAGCAGAGCGCACACCGCCCGGCTGAGCAACGTGCGCATCGCCCCGCGGAAGGCCCGCGTGGTGGTGGATCTGATCCGTGGGAAGCAGGTGGGTGAGGCGCTGGACATCCTGCGCTACTCGGACAAGGGCTTCGCGAAGACGGTGTACAAGCTTCTGGACTCGGCGATCTCGAACGTGAGCGAGAGCGACCTGGACTGGGATCTGAACCGTCTCTACGTCTCGAAGGTGTATGTGGATGAGGGGGCGACCTGGCGTCGCTTCCGCGCCCGCGCCCAGGGTCGTGCGACGCGGATCAACAAGCGCACCAGCCACGTGTCGATCGAGCTGGGCGAGTTCTAAGATGATATGACGCGCGCGCGGCCTGTGTGGCCGCCGCGCTGGAGCTTTTGGAGGGCGACGTGGGCCAGAAGGTTCATCCGGTAGGCTTCCGTCTGGGCGTGATCCGGACCTGGAAGTCGAAGTGGTACGAGGAGAAGAACTACGCGGCGTGGCTGCACGAGGATCTGCGGATCCGCGACTTCATCAAGAAGAAGCACTACGCGACGGGCGTGAGCACGGTCGAGATCGAGCGCGCGCCGAACAAGGTCAAGATCACGGTGCATACGGCGAAGCCGGGCATCCTGATCGGCAAGCGCGGTCAGGGCATCGAGCAGCTCAAGAAGGAGCTGGGCTCGGTGACGGACAAGCAGATCATCCTGAACGTGGTCGAGGTCCGCAAGGCGGAGCTGGACGCGCAGCTGGTCTCGGAGAGCGTGGCGGTGCAGCTGGAGCGCCGCGTCTCGTTCCGTCGCGCGATGAAGAAGGCCGTGGGGACGAGCATGAAGTTCGGCGCCAAGGGCATCCGGATCGCGTGCTCGGGCCGCCTGGGCGGCGCGGAGATGAGCCGTCGCGAGTGGTACCGCGAGGGTCGCGTGCCGCTGCACACGCTGCGCGCGGACGTGGACTACGGCTATGCGATCGCCAAGACCACCTACGGCGTGATCGGCGTCAAGGTGTGGATCTTCAAGGGCGAGGTGCTGGACGACAAGAAGCGCGTCTGAGACGGGCTTGAGGCGTTCCGAGAGGCCGCCCCCTTCGGGGGGCGGCTTTTTTTTTGCTGCGCGGGGCGGAATGCTCGTGATCGGGGTTGACAGGCGCCGCGAGGGGCAGTAGTGTCCGCCACCGCTCGACCGCGCGAGGTTGAGTCCCTCTCCTCGGAGAGGATCCCCTGCTGAGAGGCAGGGCCGTACATAGCCGCTCCTGGTGGGCGGTCGTCTCTCGCCGCGAGGTGCTGTCCGCGGCCCGGTGAACGAGACACCTTGAGTTTCCCGAGAGGCTCGCCTCTCCCTTCCCCAATCACGGGTATCACCGCTGGGGTCAAGGGGGCGGGGGTGCCTCCGGGGACTTTCGCGCATTGTTCAGGACGTAGCTAGAGAGGAGCGCGACATGCTCGCACCTAAGAAAGTCAAGTTCCGCAAGGCCCACAAGGGGCGGACCAAAGGCATCGCCTACCGCGGCAGCACGGTGTCGTTCGGCGACTTCGCGATCATCACGCTGGAGCCGGGTCGGATCACGGCGCGCCAGATCGAGGCGGCGCGTATCGCGATGACCCGCCACATCAAGCGCGGCGGCACGGTCTGGATCCGGATCTTCCCTGATCTGCCGATCACGAAGAAGCCCGCCGAGACGCGTATGGGTAAAGGTAAGGGGAGCCCCGAGGAGTGGGTGGCCCGGGTCAAGCCCGGCCGCGTGCTCTACGAGATGGACGGTGTCCCCCAGGACGTGGCGGCCGAGGCCTTCCGTCTGGCGGGCCACAAGCTCCCGGTGAAGACGAAGATGGTTCTGCGAGGTGAGCTATGAAGAGCATCGAGCTGCAGGAGAAGTCGGTGGCCGAGCTCCGCGATCTGGAGGCGTCGCTGCGCGAGGAGCTCTTCCGTCTGAAGATGCACCTCTACACGGGGCAGCTGGAGAGCGTCGCGACGCTCAGGAACAAGAAGCGGGACATCGCTCGGGTGCTGACGGCGCTGCGCGAGCGTGAGCTCTCGGGCGCTGAGGCCTGAGGTCGACGCGGGCAATGGAAGGAGTGGATATGAGCAACGAGCAGGGGCATCGCAAGACCCGCGTCGGGATCGTGGTCTCGGACAAGATGGACAAGACCGTGGTCGTGGCCATCGAGAAGAAGGTCCTGCACCCGGTCTTCAAGAAGTACGTGCGTCAGCGTCAGAAGTACAAGGCGCACGACGAGAACAACGAGTGCCGCGTGGGCGATCAGGTCCTGATCGAGGAGACCCGCCCGCTCTCGAAGGATAAGCGCTGGCGCGTCAAGGCGACGCTGCAGCGCGCGACGATCTGAGTCGGCGACACACCCATCTCGGTGCAATGTAGAGTGATGTGTTGAGATGGTGGATGAGATTGGAGGTGCTCCATGATCCAGATGCAGAGTATTTTGGCGGTCGCCGACAACTCGGGTGCGAAGAAGCTGCAGTGCATCAAGGTGCTCGGCGGTTCCAAGCGCCGCTACGCGGGCATTGGCGACATCATCAAGGTGTCGATCAAGGAGGCCCTGCCGGGCAGCCGCGTGCAGAAGGGTGACGTGCGACGGGCGGTGATCGTGCGGACGCGTAAGGAGGTCCGTCGGGAGGATGGGTCCTACATCCGCTTCGACGACAACGCGGCGGTGCTGATCAATGATGCCCAGGAGCCCATCGGGACGCGTATCTTCGGTCCTGTGGCGCGCGAGCTGCGCGCCCGGAACTTCATGAAGATCGTGAGCCTGGCTCCGGAAGTGATTTGAGTTCCAACTTCTAGGAGAGTTCCCATGCACGTCAAGACGGGCGACATGGTCGTGTTGATCGCCGGCAAGGAGCGCGGCGAGAAGGGTCGCGTCCTCAAGGTGCTGCCCGGTGCGAACCGGGTGGTGGTGGAGGGGCGCAACATCATCAAGCGCCACATGAAGCCGAACCCGCTGATCGGGCGGGAGGGCGGGATCATCGAGCGCGAGGCGCCGATCCACGCCTCGAACGTGGCGCTCTACAGCGAGAAGCTTCAGGGCCCCGTGCGGACCCAGAAGCGCTTTGTGGGCGCGGACGGTCAGCTCTACGCGAGCCGCCAGGAGGCGCTGGCGACCTTCGAGGAGGCGCCTGCGCGTCTCAAGAAGGTGCGCTTCAGCCCGAAGAGTGAAGAGATTTTTGACTGACCGCAGGGTGGCGTCGGCGTTGTCGGCGCCGCGCCGCGAGGGAGCTGGAGGTCCCTGAGATGACCCAACGCGCGCGACTTCAGGATAAGTACTTGACGGAGGCGATCCCTGCGCTCCGTGAGAAGTACGCCTATAAAAATATCATGCAGGTGCCCCGGATCGAGAAGGTCGTGATCAACATGGGTCTCGGCGAGGCGATCCAGAACGCGAAGGTGGTGGATCATGCGTCCAACGACCTGTCGATCATCACGGGCCAGAAGCCTGTGGTGACGCGGGCGCGGCGCTCGATCGCGACCTTCAAGCTCCGCCAGGGGATGCCGATCGGGACGATGGTGACGCTGCGCAAGCGTCGGATGTGGGAGTTCCTTGACCGGCTCCTCAACATCGCCATCCCCCGTGTGCGCGACTTCAAGGGTGTGAGCACGAAGGCGTTCGATGGCCGCGGGAACTACTCGCTGGGCATCAAGGAGCAGCTGATCTTCCCCGAGATCGACTACGACAAGATCGACAAGATCCGCGGCATGAACGTCACGATCGTGACGACGGCCAAGAATGATGAGGAGGCGCGTGAGCTGCTGCGCCTGCTCGGGATGCCGTTCCGCAAGTGATCTTGCGGGGCTTCGGGGTCGCCGGGCGAGCGCCTGGCGATCGCCGCGCAGAGAGGAGCTGAGACGTGTCCAAGAAGTCGTTGATGAACAAGGCGTTGAAGAAGCCGAAGTTCGAGGTCCGTGGCTACAACCGCTGCCCGCGGTGCGGTCGTCCTCGTGCTTTCATGCGGAAGTTCAACCTCTGCCGTATCTGCTTCCGTGAGCTCGCCCACACCGGGATGCTCCCGGGCGTGGTGAAGGCGAGCTGGTGAGCTGGGACAGGCCTGGGCGCGGAGCGCTGGTTGCGAAGGCGCACAGCCGGAGGATGGGCGAGCGCCAGGCCGAAGGAGTGAAGACGCGATGAACCTGACTGATCCGATCGCTGATATGCTGACCCGCATCCGTAACGCGCTCCTGGCGCGTCACGCGACGACGCGGGTGCCAGGGAGCAAGACGAAGCTCGCGATGGCCAAGCTCCTTGAGGAGAGCGGCTACATCGAGAGCGCTGAGTGGGTGGACGAGGGGCCTCAGGGCTGGATCCAGATCACCCTGCGCTACGCGGCTGACGGCTCGCCGCTGATCCGGGGGCTCCGTCGGGAGTCCAAGCCGGGCCAGCGCCGCTACGTCAAGGTCAATGAGATCCCCGAGGTCCTCAACGGGCTGGGGGTCGCGATCCTCTCGACGTCTCAGGGCGTCATGACGGGCAAGCAGGCGCAGGCGGCCTCTATGGGCGGCGAGCTGCTGGCGACCGTGTGGTGAGCGTGGTGGGCGCGGGCCGTCCCGGCGGGGCGGCGCCTGCGCTCTTATGAGAGTGGATGCAGTGCTGATGTGGCGCACGCCCAGGAGGCGGCGCCAGGAGATATGGACCCATGTCACGCATTGGAAAAATGCCCGTTCAGGTCCCGGCGAAGGTCGAGGTCAGCGTCGAGAAGACGTCGGTCGCGGTCAAGGGGCCCAAGGGCGAGCTGAAGCGTAAGCTCCCTGCTCAGGTGGGCGTGGAGATCGAGGGTGGCCAGGTGATCGTGACGCGCGACAACGAGAGCCGTCAGGCCCGCGCGAACCACGGCCTGACCCGCGCCCTGATCGCCAACATGGTGAAGGGCGTCTCTGACGGCTTCACCCGCACCCTCGAGATCAACGGCGTCGGCTACCGCGCCGCCGTGCAGGGCAAGTACGTTCGCTTTGATCTCGGCTACAGCCACCCGATCTTCTACGAGCTGCCCAAGGGCGTCACGGTGGAGATCTCGAAGACGGGCGTCGGCCTGGTGCTCAGCGGCATCGACCGCGACACCCTGGGCGAGGTCGCGGCGACCATCCGCGGCTTCCGCAAGCCCGAGCCCTACAAGGGCAAGGGTATCAAGTACGCCGAAGAGACCATCATCCGCAAGGCCGGCAAGCAGGGCGGCAAGAAGTGATCGGGAGCATGAGCAATGGCCAGCAAGACTGAGCAGAAGCGTGCGGGGCGCGATCGCCGCAAGCGCGCCATCCGCAAGAAGATTGAAGGGGTCGTCTCGCGTCCCCGCCTCTCGGTGTTCCGCAGCAGTCGGCACATCTACGCCCAGATCATCGACGACGTCAACGGGCACACCCTGGTGGCGGCTTCGACGATGGAGAAGGAGCTGCAGGAGCAGCTCGAGGGCCTGAAGCACACAGAGCGCGCTCGCCTCATCGGCAAGCTCGTGGCCGAGCGCTGCCTGGCGCAGTCCATCGGCCAGGTCGTCTTCGACCGCAACGGCTTCATCTATCACGGGCGTGTCCAGGCTCTGGCCGACGGCGCCCGTGAGGGTGGGCTGAACTTCTGATCTGAGGTGGGTGCGCCATGGATATGTCAGTTCGTCCGAATAAGTACGAGGTCAACGGGGTCGAGATGACCGACAAGGTCATCGCGATCAACCGCGTGGCCAAGGTGGTCAAGGGCGGTCGCCGCTTCTCCTTCTCGGCCATCGTCGTCGTCGGTGACGGCCAGGGTAAGGTCGGCGTCGGCCACGGCAAGGCCAACGAGGTCCCCGAGGCGATCCGCAAGGGCAAAGAGCAGGCCCAGAAGAACATGATCGCCATCCCCCTCATGAATGAGACCATCCCCCACGAGGTGCTCGGGCACTTCGGCTCCGGGAGGGTCCTCCTCAAGCCGGCCGCGCCGGGTACCGGCGTCATCGCCGGCGGCGCCGTCCGCGCCGTCCTTGAGGCTGCGGGGATCAACAACGTCCTGAGCAAGTCGCTGGGCTCCTCCAACCCCCACAACGTCGTGCGGGCTACCATGGCGGGCCTCCAGCAGCTCGTCTCCCCGGACGACTACCGCAGCCGCCTGGCGCGGGAGTAGAACGCGACCCCCGACGGTTGGCTTGTCGCCGCCGTCTGGCGCAAGATAGCCGGGCGCGCCGCGCGCTTCAGCGCGCGGCACAGCTCGGCAGGAGAGAGAACATGTCGAACGCAAAGATCAAGGTCACCCTCGTGCGCAGCACGAGCGGTCGACCCGAGAAGCACCGCCGCACCCTGCAGGCGCTGGGGCTGCATCGTTGCTACGTCAGCAAGGTTCATCAGGATAACGAGGCCATCCGGGGAATGATCGCGCAGGTCAGCCACCTCGTTCGGGTCGAAGAGGCGTAAGGAGAGGTGGTCATGGACCTGAGCAATCTGAGCAAGCCCGACGGCGCCACCCGGAAGGCCTTCCGCAAGGGGCGCGGCCCCGGCAGCGGCAACGGCAAGACCGCGGGACGTGGTCACAAGGGCCAGAAGAGCCGCTCCGGCGGCAAGGTCAGCCCCGGCTTTGAGGGCGGGCAGATGCCGCTCCAGCGGCGCCTCCCCAAGCGCGGCTTCCACAACCGCTTCGCCAAGGAGTGGTCCGTCGTCAACCTGGAGACCCTGGAGCGGGTCTTTGAGGATGGCGCCGTCGTGGACGCCGCCTCCCTCGCGGAGCGCCGCCTCATCTGGAGCCGCAACGAGGCCAGCGGCGCCGAAGGCGAAACCAAGCTCGTCACCCTGCCGGTGAAGATCCTCGGTCAGGGCGCCCTGACCAAGAAGCTCACCGTCAAGGCCCAGAAGTTCAGCAAGTCCGCCGAGCAGGCCATTGTCGAGGCCGGCGGGGCGATCGAGGTGATCTGACGTGGCGACCAGCTTCTCCAACATCACCAAAGTGCCGGAGCTCCAGAAGAGGCTCCTCTTCACCCTGGGGCTCCTGGCGGTCTACCGGATCGGATGCTTTATCACCGTTCCCTACGTGAACCGCCAGAAGATGGCCACGATCATCGCCGGCGGCGGGGGTGATGAGCCCACGGGCGGGTTCTTGAACCTGTTCAACCTCTTCTCCGGGGGGGCGCTGGAGCAGCTGAGCGTCTTCGCGCTCGGGATCATGCCCTACATCTCGGCCTCCATCATCCTGCAGCTCCTCGCCGTGGTTGTCCCCTCGGTCGAGCGCCTGCAGAAGGAGGGCGAGCAGGGACGCCGCAAGCTCAACCAGTGGACCCGCTACGGGACCATCCTCCTCAGCACCGTCCAGAGCTTCGGCATCGCCTTCTATCTGGAGTCCCTCGGGGAGAGCAACCCCGGGCTCGTCATCGAACCGGGGTGGCCCTTCCGTCTCATGACGGTCATCACCCTCACCAGCGGGACCTCCTTCATCATGTGGCTCGGTGAGCAGATGACCGAGCGCGGCGTGGGCAACGGCATGAGCTTGATCATCATGTCAGGCATCGTCGCCCAGTTCCCCGTCGCGGTCTTCTCCACCATCGAGCTCTTCAACGTCGGCAGCATCTCGCCCTTTGTCCTCGGGATGCTCGTCTTGATCATCCTCGGCGTCATCGGGACCATCGTCTTCTTCGAGCGCGCCCAGCGGCGCATCCCCGTCCAGTACGCCAAGCGCATGGTGGGCACACGGATCACGGGCGGGCAGAGCTCCTATCTGCCCCTGAAGGTCAACACGGCGGGCGTCATCCCGCCGATCTTCGCCATGTCGATCCTCCTCTTCCCCTCCACCATCGTCAGCTACTTCCCCGACCAGGCCTGGGCGACCGCCGTGCGCACCGCCCTCACCCCCGGGGATTGGCGCTACAACACCCTCTACGTCCTCATGATCGTCTTCTTCTGCTACTTCTACACCGCGGTCACCTTCAACCCCGTGGACGTGGCAGATAACATGAAGAAGGTCGGCGGCTTCGTCCCAGGCATCCGCCCCGGGAAGAAGACCGCAGAGTACATCGACCGGGTCCTCAGCCGCATCACCTTCGCCGGCGCGGCCTACATCTCCGCGGTCTGCATCCTCCCCCTCTTCCTGATCAACTTCCTCGGCGTCCCCTTCTACTTCGGTGGCACCGGGCTCTTGATCTGCGTCGGGGTGGCGCTGGACACCGTCCAGCAGATCGAGTCCCACCTGGTCACACGACACTACGAGGGCTTCACTGGCGGCGGCGGCGGCGGCTCGCCCCGACGCAGCATCCGCAGCCGCGTCGCGGCAGGCTGAAGGAGATCCACATGAGGACCCGCTTGATGATGCTCGGCCCCCCAGGGGCCGGCAAAGGCACACAGGCCCAACGCCTCGCTGAGGCGCTGCGCATCCCCCAGATCTCCACCGGGGACATGCTCCGCGCCGCCAAAGCCCAGGGAACACCCCTCGGACTGGAGGCCGCCGGCTACATGGACCGCGGCGAGCTCGTCCCCGATGAGGTCGTCGTCGGCATCGTCAAAGAGCGCCTCGCTGGCGCGGACGTCGCTCAAGGCTTCATCCTCGACGGCTTCCCGCGCACGGTTCCCCAGGCCGAGGCCCTCGCTGAGGCAGGCGTCCAGCTCGACGCCGTCATCAACGTCTCCGTCCCTGAAGACGAGCTGATGGCGCGCATCACCGGACGACTCTCCTGCCCCAGCTGCGGCGCGGCCTTCCACCGCGATAACCACCCCCCCCGACAGGAGGGGACCTGCGACGCCTGTGGCTCCGCGCTGATCGTCCGCAAAGACGACTCCGCCGAGGTCTTCGGGCAACGCCTCCGCTCCTATCAGGCCAAGACCGCTCCCCTCGCCGCCTTCTACCAGGATCGCGGGCTCCTCTTTGAGGTCGAAGGGACCGGGCCGCTCGATGTCATCCAGGCCCGCATCCGCGACATCGTGGACGCTGGCTGAACCCCAAGGGACGGAATGTCCTTGACACGGCTCCTTGAAAGCCGTTAGACAGGTGCGCTTGCTGGTCCGGGCCGGACTGGCGCTTGAGGGCACAAAGCCCCCAGCTCCCAGCCCACCCACACGACCCTCAGCGCGCCGAGCAAGCCCAAGGCACGAGCCACGGCTCCCCACCTGGGCGATCTCTCGCGCGGGACCGCTTCGGACCCTCGCTGATGTAAAGTTGCCAATGCCGGGCAAGCGCCCAGGAGGACGACATGAAGGTCAGGCCTTCGGTCAAGAAGATTTGTGATAAGTGCAAGGTCATTCGGCGCAAGGGCGTGCTGCGGGTCATCTGCGATAACCCCAAGCACAAGCAGCGCCAGGGCTGAGGCTGAGATAGACGCTTCCAGGAGGCTGTTGTGGCTCGTATTGCTGGTGTAGACCTTCCGCGTCGTAAGCGGATCGAGATCGCGCTCACCTACATCTTTGGGATTGGTGACGCCAAGGCCAAGGAGATCCTCCGAAAGGCCGAGATCGACGGCGCCACCCGGACCGAGGACCTGAACGACGCGGAGCAACGCCGCATCCGTCAGATCATCGAGACCGAGTATACCGTCGAAGGCGACCTCCGCCGTGAGGTCCAGATGAACATCAAGCGCCTCATGGACCTCGGCTCCTACCGTGGGCTCCGTCATCGGCGCAACCTGCCCGTCCGCGGGCAGCGCACCAAGACCAACGCGCGGACCCGGAAGGGACCCCGCAAGGTCGCCGTCAAGAAGAAGAAGTAATTACTGGAGCGCGGGGAGGCGCTCCCTGCGCCGCCGGGCGGAGCCCGACGGCCGCTCGCGCACGGCGCACTACGGCGCCCCCCCGCTACCTTTGAGATACCTGACTGACTGGGATTGAAAGCATGGCCAGGGCGAACAAGAAGGACAAGCAGGCGACCCGTAAAAAGGTCAAGAAGAACATTCAAAACGGCGTCTGCCACATCTCCTCGACCTTCAACAACACCATCGTCACCATCACCGACACCAGCGGCAACGCGGTGTCCTGGTCCAGCGCTGGCGCGCGCGGCTTCAAGGGCTCACGTAAGAGCACCCCCTTCGCCGCTCAGCTCGCCGGTGAAGATGCCGCCCGTAAGGCCATGGAGCACGGCCTCAAGAGCGTCGCCGTTCACCTCAAAGGCCCCGGCTCAGGACGCGAGGCCGCCCTCCGCGCCCTCCAGAACGTCGGCCTCAAGATCTCCCTCATCCGCGTCGTCACCCCGATCCCCCACAACGGGTGTCGGCCGCCCAAGCGGCGACGGGTCTGATCCTACGCCGCGGTAGCTGCTGCCGCGCCGTCCCGGCTCCGACCTGACGCAGGTCTTCATCACCTGCCCGGAACACATCCAGGCCGCCCCTGCTGGGCGGCCCTGATGACACACCGGGACGACCTCGCTCGTCGCCTCGCGACGATGCGCGATATTCCCAGCGCTGGGGTGCACGCATGTATAAGAACTGGAGAGATCTCATCAAGCCCAAAGAGGTGCGCATCGACGCCGAGTCGAAGACCAGCACCTACGCGCGCTTCACCTGTGAACCCCTGGAGCGCGGCTACGGCACCACCCTCGGGAACGCCCTCCGCCGCGTCCTCCTCTCGAGCCTCCAGGGCGCCGCTGTCACCAGCGTACGCATCGACGGAGCGCTCCACGAGTTCACCGCCCTCCCCGACATCAAGGAAGACGTCACCGACATCATCCTCAACGTCAAAGGGCTCCTCATCAAGAACAACGGCCCCGAAGAGCAGATGATCCGCATCGACAAGCGCGGACCCGCCACGGTCACCGCCGCGGACATCTCCACCGGAGCCCACATCCAGATCCTCAACCCCGAGCACCACGTCGCCACCATCGCTGAGGGCGGACACCTCAAGATGGAGATGACCGTGCGCACCGGGCGAGGCTACGTCCCCGCCAGCCGGAACAAGGATCTCAACGCTCCCGTCGATGTCATGGCCATCGACAGCCTCTTCAGCCCCATCCGGCGCGTCAACTACAGCGTCTCCAACGCTCGCGTCGGCCAGCAGTCCGATCTCGCCAAGCTCACCCTGGAGGTCTGGACCGATGGCTCCGTCGTCCCCGAGGACGCCGTCGCCTACGCCGCCAAGATCATCAAGGAGCAGATCAGCATCTTCATCAACTTCGACGAGACCAACGAGCCCGACGTCGAGGAAGAAGAGGAGGAGATCCAGTCCTTCAACGAGCACCTCCTCAAGCCCGTTGATGAGCTCGAGCTCTCCGTTCGCTCACAGAACTGCCTCCAGAACGCCAATATCAAGTATATCGGTGACCTGGTCCAGAAGTCTGAAGGCGAGATGCTCAAGACCAAGAACTTCGGCCGCAAGTCCCTCAAGGAGATCAAAGACCTCCTCGAGAGCATGGGCCTGGAGCTTGGGATGAAGATCGACGGTTGGCCGCCCGTTGAGCTGCGCGACCGCGAGTGAACCTGTTGAACCCGCTCCGCTGAGCGAGACTCCGCGGAGCTTCCACCTGGATTGATCCCCCGTCATGCGACACCTCAATAAAGGCCACAAGCTCGGGCGCACCTCCGCCCACCGCAAGGCCATGCTGGCCAACATGGCCGCCTCGCTCATCAAGCATGAGCGCATCCAGACCACCGACGCCAAGGCCAAGGCCCTCCGCCCCTTCGTGGAGCGCCTCGTGACCTTCGGTAAGCGCGGCGATCTCCACGCCCGGCGCCTCGTCCTCTCACGCCTCCGCGATCGCGAGGCCACCCAGAAGCTCTTCGACGACCTCGCCGGTCGCTACACCGAGCGCCAGGGCGGCTACACCCGCATCCTCAAGGTCGGCTCCCGCGAGGGCGACCGCGCCCCCATCTCCCTCATCGAGTTCGTCGGCGCTGCGGCCCTCCCCACCGTCCAGGACGTCCTCGCCGCTCAGGCTTCGGCCGCCCCGGTCGCTGAGGCCACCGAGGCCGAGGGCGCGGAAGACTGATCGTCGCTCCATGCTTCCCCGAGGGCACAACGTAGTCTCACGCTGCGTTGTGCCCTCGTCCTTTTCTTGCCCTGCAACCAGGGCGCTCACGCGACTCACCACGGGACACGCACGATGAACAACGCTCGCTCGCTACGCCGCGCCGCCCTCGCCGCCGCGCTCGCCCTCGCACCAGCCGCGCTCGCCGCGCCCGCCCTCGCGCAAGAGGCCGCCCCGGCCGTCCAGATCAAGCCCAAGAGCGCCCTCGCCGTCAACACCAACATCCAGGCCGCTACCCTCGACAACGGCCTCCAGCTCATCGTCATCGAAGACCACGCACTCCCCCTCGTCACCGTCGAGATCGCCGTCAAGAACGGCGCCTTCACCGAACCCCCCGAGTTCAACGGCCTCAGCCACCTCTACGAGCACATGTTCTTCAAGGCCAACAAGGCCATCCCCAGCCAGGAGCGCTACCTCGAGCGCACTCGCGAGCTCGGGCTCTCCTGGAACGGCACCACCAGCGACGAGCGCGTCAACTACTTCTTCACCATGGGCTCCGGACGCGCCGAAGAGGGCGTCAAGTTCATGGCGGACGCCCTCCTCACCCCCCTCTTCAACGAGGAGGAGCTCGTCAAAGAGCGCGTCGTCGTCACCGGAGAGCTCGACCGCAACGAGGCCAACCCCTACTTCCACCTCTTCCAGGCCATGAGCGCCAGGATGTTCTGGAAGTACCCCACCCGCAAAGACACCATCGGGGACCGACAGACCATCCTCACCGCCACCCGCGAGAAGATGGAGGCCATGAAGGCCCGCTACTACGTCCCCAACAACACCGCCCTCGTCCTCGCCGGGGACATCACCCTCGACCAGGCCAAGACCCTCGCCAACACCTACTTCGGCCCCCAGGCCTGGCCCAAGGGCAAAGACCCCTTCGCCGTCGATCCCATCCCCGCCCACCCCCCCCTCAAAAAAGCCGAGGCCTTCATCGTCAACCAGGAGGTCAAGACCGTCTCCATCCAGCTCGGCTGGCACGGCCCCTCCGTCGGTAAAGACCCCGCCTCCACCTACGCCGCCGACGTCTTCCACTTCATCCTCGGACAGCAGGCCTCCTCCTTCCAGAAGGCGCTCGTGGACACCGGGCTCGCCCTCCAGGTCGGCGCCAGCTACTACACCCTCAACCACACCGGCCCCATCACCATCACCCTCGTCACCACCGCCGACAAGGCCGAGCAGGCCGTCACCGCCCTCAAGGCCGAGATCGCCCGCTTCCACACCCCCGGCTACTTCTCCGACGAGCAGATCAACACCGCCAAGACCCTCCTCGCCATCGACTTCCTCTACAGCACCGAGAAGACCAGCAACTACGCCCACACCGTCAGCTTCTGGTGGGCCGTCGCAGGACTCGACTACCTCAAGACCTACCTCGACAAGCTCAACGCCATCACCCGCGCGGACATCGAGCGCTACCTCAACACCTACGTCTACAACAAGCCCTACGTCATGGGCGTCCTCATCAGCCCCGAGCAGCAGAAGGCCATCGGCCTCGATGACAAGAAGGTCAACACCTGGGCCGCCCCGATCAAGCCCGCCGCCGCGGTCAAGGTCAAGCCCAGGTGATCCCCCTCCGTCGCCCTGCGCCTCGCTCTCCTCAACCTCTGCTGCTGGAGTCTCCCATGAACCTTCGCTCCCTGCGCCGACGCGCCGCGCTCCTCCTCGCTCCCCTCGCCCTCGCCGCAGCCTGCACCACCACGCCGGTCGTCGAGGATAAGCCCCCCGTCGAGACCCCCGAGCCCGCACCCCAGAAGCCCACACTCCCCGCCATCCCCCAGGAGCTTGTCCAGAGCTCCGGCGTCGAAGAGTTCGACGTCAACGGCCTCCACGTCATCCTCAAGCGCACCCCCAACAAGCCCGTCGTCGCCCTCGACCTCTTCGTCCAGGGCGGCCTCACCGCCGCCGCTGACCAGCCCCCCGGCATCGAGAACCTCGCCGTCCGCGTCGCCGTCTCCGGCGGCACCCAGGCCCACCCCCGCGACACCTTCACCTCCGCCATCGAGGCCATGGGCTCTGGCATCAACGCCTCGGCGGGCCGCGACGCCTCCACCTTCTCCATGGGCTGCGTCCGCCCCTACTTCAACGACACCTTCGCCCTCTTCGCGGAGGTCCTCACCCAGCCCGCCTTCGATCCCCAGCAGCTGGAGGTCGAGCGCGCCCGCGTCATCGAGGGCATCAAGAGCATCGAGGACAACCCCGACGCCTTCGTCTCCGATCTCGTCTCCCGCGCCCACTTCCAGAACCACCCCTACGCCCAGCGCGTCGAGGGCACCGTCGAGGCCGCCCAGGCCCTCACCCGCGAGCAGCTCCAGGCCTACTACGGCAAGCTCCTCCAGCGCGAGCGCCTCCTCCTCGTCGTCGTCGGGGACATCGACCGCCCCACCCTCGAAAAAGCCATCACCGATCACCTCGCCAACCTCCCCACCGGCGCAGGCCCGGCCCCGGCGCCCCCCGCTGTCCCGCCTCGCTCCTCCTCCCTGGAGGTCGCCAACAAGCCCAACCTCCCCACCAACTACATCCTCGGCTACTACAACGCACCCGCCGCGGACCACCCCGACTACGTCCCCCTCCTGGTGACCTCCTCCATCCTCCGCGACCGCCTCTTTGAAGAGGTCCGCACCAGGCGCAACCTCACCTACGCCGTCTCCTCCGGCGTCGGTAACCGCAAGGTCAACCTCGGCTACCTCTACGTCACCACCGTCGATCCCAAGACCACCCTCCCCGTCATGATGGAGGAGGTCCGCAAGCTCGCGGAGGAGCCCCTCGACCCCAAGGTCCTCAAGGACATCGTCGAGGTCTTCCTCACCCGGCACTACATGGGTCAGGAGACCAACAACGCCCAGGCCGAGACCCTCGCCTCCTACGAGCTCCTCTCCGATGACTGGTCCCGCTCCCTCGTCTTCCTCGACACCGTCAAAACCGTCACCCCCGAGGACGTCCAGCGCATCGCCTCCACCTACATGAAAGACATCCACTGGGCCTTCGTCGGAAAGCCCGACGCCGCCGATCCGGCGGTCTTCACCATCCGCTGAGGTCGCACCATGGCGCTGGCTGAAACAACGCTGGAGGGCCTCCCGGCCCTCGACGCCTGGGGCCTCCACGCCGAGATCCAGGCCATCGCCGCGGCCTACCGCCACGCCGGGGTCCCCACCTCCTTCGAGGAGCTGATGGGGATCACCGGCGCGGCCTTCCGCACCCACTGCTTCCGCATCGAGGACAACCCCGGGATGCCCCTCGGCCCCCAGGAGTCACCTCACGCCCTCTGGGCCCCACGCTGGACCTGGAGCAGCCTCTATCACAACAACTACGGCCACTTCGAGGCCGCCCGCTACTACTTCGGCGGCGACGTCCGCGCCGTCACCGGCCTCAACCTCATCGACGGCTGGAAGCTCGCCCGCTTCG
>CAUJGC010000569.1 GCA_963169075.1 Myxococcota bacterium | reverse complement strand
CCGCCGCCCTCACCACCCAGGGCGGCGCCGTCCTCCCCTACGACGAGGACAACGTCGGCCTCGTCTACGACATGCGCCTCGCCAGGGGCAAGGTCATCGTCCTCGGGGACAGCAGCCTCCTCATCAACCACATGCTCGGCGTCGCGGACAACCAGCGCTTCGTCGCCAACACCCTCGACTACCTCTGCGACGACGTCCCCTCCTGCCGACCCTACCTCCTCGTCGGAGACTTCGCCCTCACCGGCGCCTACCACGCCGAGCACGGCGAGGACGAAGACCCCCAGGACGCCCTCGCCGCCATGCTCGACGCCCTCAACGAGCGCCTGCGCGACCTCGAAGACTACACCCCACCCTACAACGCCCTCTACTACGCCAGCCTCCTCCTCATGGCCGGCCTCGCCGTCTTCCTCGCCACCATCCTCCCCCTCCGGCGCGCCCCACGCGTCGTCCCCCGCGTCCGCCCACCCGACGCCCTCCGCCCCCTCTCCGAGTTCGAGTGGAACCTCCAGCGCTACACCCGCGCCGGACCCCAGGGCAACTACGCCCTCCCCGTCGCCCTCCTCCGCGACCGCTTCGAGCGCGAGTTCTTCTCCCGCGTCGCCCACAACGAGCGCGTCCCACCCCCCGATGACCCCCTCCGCCCCGCCTTCCTCCGCACCATGGCCCAGCGCTACGTCGATCTCCACCTCGCAGACGCCAGCCCCGGCGAGCGCGTCAAGGCCACACGCAGCACCTTGCGTCTCCTGGAGATGTTCTCCACACTACCCCCGCGCTCGCGCCTCTTCCTCGACGGAGACGCCACCTTCTCCGAGCGCGACCTGAACCGGATCGCCAGGCAATGCGACGCGATCCTCACCCACCTGGGAGTCCGATGAGAGAGGGAGCCCCCCCCGAGCGCGGGATCGACCCCGCCCTCCTGGAGCGCGTCAAGCTACGCGCCGACGCCGTCTATGCCCAGATCGAGCGCGTCTTCGTCGGACCGCGCCTCGTCGTCGAGTCCCTCCTCGTCGCCCTCCTCGCCCGAGGGCACGTCCTCCTCGAAGGCGTCCCCGGCATCGCCAAGACCACCCTCGTCAAAGCCTTCGCCCAGGCCGTGGACTGCGAGTACCGACGCATCCAGTTCACCCCCGACCTCCTCCCCAGCGACATCACCGGCACCTACATCCTCAACATGCAGGAGTCGGCCTTCACCCTCCGCAAAGGCCCCATCTTCGCCAACATCGTCCTCGGTGACGAGATCAACCGCGCCCCCGCCAAGACCCAGGCCGCCCTCCTCGAAGCCATGCAGGAGATGCAGGTCACCATCGAAGGCGCCACACAGCACCTCACCTCCCCCTTCCTCGTCCTCGCCACCCAGAACCCCATCGAGCAGGAGGGCGTCTACCCCCTCCCCGAAGCCCAGCTCGACCGCTTCCTCCTCAAGCTCAACCTCACCTACCCCTCCTTCGAGCAGGAGGTCGAGGTCCTCCGCACCCACGACCGACCCCGACCCCCCATCGAGCCCGTCCTCGAACATGACGACGTCCTCCGCATGATCGACCTCGCAGACCAGGTCCACATCGACGACGAGCTCATGGCCTACATCGTCCGCATCGCCCACTTCACCCGCAAGCACCAGCAGGCCCACCTCGGCGCCTCACCCCGCGCCTGCATCGCCCTCCTCCGCGCCGCCAAGGCGCGCGCCCTCCTCCGCGGACGCGACTACGTCCTCCCCGACGACATCCTCCACCTCGTCGCGCCCGTCTTCACACACCGCATCGTCCTCACCCCCGAGGCCGACCTCAACGGCTACCGCGCCGAGGACATCATCAAGCAGGCCCTGGAGAACATCCGCTATGGACGCTAAACACCTGCCCCTCCTGGCGATCCTCGCCCTCCTCACCCTCCTCGCCGCCTGCTCCGGCGCCGAGGTCCAACCCGACCCCACTCCCGCCCAGGGCCCCCGACCCGAGCGCGCCCGCTTCTCCAACCTCTCCACCAGCGGACGCGACACCCGCGCCGAAGACCTCAACAACGACGGCAAGCCCGACCAGTGGTACATCACCGACGGCAGCCGCCTCGTCCGCACCGAGCGCGACCTCAACTTCGACGGCACCCCCGACGTCTACCTCTACCCCGACCCCGCCAACGCCGAGGTCGTCATCGAAGAAGAGATGGATCTTGATACAGATGGCGTGGTAGATGTTGTAAATTATTATCAAAACGGCATCATCCACCGCAAGGAGCTGGCCGTGGACTTCACCGGCGCCCTCGCCGTCATCAAGTACTTCGACCCCCAGGGCAACCTCTCCCGCGTCGAGCGCGACGCCAACAACGACGGCAAGATCGACACCTGGGAGTACTGGCAGGACGGCTCCCGCGTCCGCACCGGACGCGACAACGACGGCGACGGCGCCCCCGATGTCTTCGATGAGGTCGGCGGCTGATGCGTGACCTCGCCCAACTCTTCGTCCCCGTGGACTTCTCCCGCGGCAGCCGCGCCGCCCTCGCCGTCGCACGACAGCTCGCAGAGGTCGAGCGCGGCACACTCCACGTCGCCCACGTCGTCCCCCCCATGACGCGCGCCCTCCGCGCCACCCTCTTCCCCTACGCCGCCATGGGCGACGAAGAGCCCGACCTCCTCGAAGAGCTGCGCGGCAACGCCCTCCGCGCCGTCCAGCGCTACCTCCGCCTCGACGACTTCTCCACCGCACCCCTCGGCGGCGACGACGACACCGCGCACCGCCTCGAAGCCCTCGCCGCCGCCGAAGGCGACGCCGTCGCAGACCTCATCAACGCCCGCGTCCGCGAGGTCGATCCCGACCTCGTCGTCATCGGACACTCCGGCGAAGGCCCCCTCACCCCCGGCCTCGCCGGGAGCGTCGCCACCCGCCTCGCCGCCGAGTGCCCCCGCCCCACCCTCCTCGTCCGCGCTGGCGAGCGCCGGACCATCCGCTCCGTCGCCGCCGCCCTCGACATGTCATCCGCCAGCCCCGCCGTCTACGAGGCTGCCCTCCTCACCGCCCTCCGCCTCCAGGCCACCCTCACCCTCCTCATCATCATCCCCGACCCCACCGCCCAGGACGTCTGCGGCGTCCTCGCCAACACCCTCAACACCCCCGCCGACGCCCTCAAGAAGCGCGGCCGCAAGGACACCGTCGGCCTCCTCGCACGCTACCGCGCCGGCGTCCAGGTCCCCTTCCCCCTCCAGGCCCACCTCCCGCGCCTCGACCTCAAAGAGCTGGTCCTCGTCGGAGATCCCGCCCTCTCCCTCATCCGCTACACCGCCCAGCACGACGTCGATCTCCTCGTCATCGGACGACGCAGCGGCGAGCACAACGGCCTCGGCGCCGCCCTCGGACGCACCGCCGCCGCCCTCGTCGGCGCCGCCCCCGCCCTCATCCTCTCCGTCCCCTCCTGAACCCCGGGGCGCGACGCCGTCTGGCGAAGCTGGCGGCGCAGGGGAGGCTTCCCCTCCGCGCTGGCTTCGTGGTAGCGTGGGCAGGCGTGAGGATGGGTCGCGCAACCACGGAGCAGACGATGGGTCAGGAGAAGAGTCCTCGCCTCGCCGCGCCGGAGCTGCCGGAGCGTAGAGACTTCATCAAGATCAGCGCGTTGGTCGGAGCGGGGTTGGCTTCGGGGGCGCTGGGAGCCGCCGCCGTGGGGCAGGGCGCTGCGCGGGTCACGCTGGATCGGGTGCGGGTGCGGGCTGGCGGCCCGGTGCGCGTCGCCGTGGAGGACGCGCCCGAGGCCCTCCGCGCCGCAGCGGCCCATCTGGTCGAGATCAGCCCGGAGGGGCGATGGCTTGAGGTGGTGGGGAGCGCCGCGCTGCGCCGCCGCGCCGGGGCGCTGGAGGCTGTCGTCGCCGCGCCGGGGCGCCGCGGCGGCCCCGAGGTGCTGAGGCTGGTCGCGGTCGTGGTGCACCCGGACCTCTCCGGGGCCGGGGAGCCGCTTGTGTCGGCGCCGCTGGAGGTGGTCTGCACCCCGCAGCGGCTGGGCTCGTGATGGAGGGGCGCGCCAAGATGACGGACCTCCTGCGTCGCATCGGCGGGATCGTGGTCGCGATGGGCCTGGCGCTCGGCGCCTGGCTCGGCGTCAGCGCCGCGGTCCACGCCCAGCCCAAGGCCTTCCGCGCCAAGATCGACCGGGTCATCACGAAGGATGCCCCGGACATCCGCCTCCTGGTCACCTTCCTCGACGACAAGGACAACCCGGTCAACCCGGACCACCTGGACCTGAGCCAGATCGTCCTCAACGACTCCAACCTGGAGCCCAAGGACGTCAAGCGCGCCGTCTGGGCCCAGCAGGAGGAGGGCACCGATCTGGTCCTCATCCTCCCCGCCACGCGCCGCCTGGGGCCCTCCGCCTTCAAGATCCTCCAGGAGACCGTCCCGGAGCTCATCAAGGGCCTCGGGGAGAAGGACCGCATCGCCCTCATCACCTACAGCCGCTCCGTCTCCGAGGACGTCGCCCTCAGCCCCGCCAAGGACAAGGTCGCCGCCTCCTACGGGCAGCTCAAGCGCTCCGGCGTCCGCCCCTTCATGTTCTCTGCCCTCGACAAGGGCATCACCCTCCTCCAGCCCTCCCCCGAGGGCCGCAAGAAGGCCATCATCTACGTCGGAGACGGCACCGACGCCGCCACCATCCAGATCGAGGCCCTCAACGAGAAGATCAAGGAGCTGGTCGCCCGAGCTGAGAAATCAGACATCCAGATATGGTGTGTCGGCTTCGCGACAGGCGGTCTGAACGCGTCGGACACGCGGACGATGCGCTTGATCTCGCGCAAGACCAACGCCACCTACCGGGAGGCGCCAGGGCAGCGCCAGCTCAAGGAGGCTATGGACCAGACGATGGGCGAGATCGTCGGGCAGCTGGTCCTCGGCATCAAGGCCCCGGTCAAGGAGCAGCAGACCTACGAGTTCAAGGTCCGCCTCCAGTCCGAGCACGGCCCCGAGATCGAGACCCTGCCCTACAACGCCAAAGTCGAGAAGGTCGCCACCGACTGGGTGCTGATCGGCATCGTCACCGGCATCTGCTGCATCGTCGGGGGCCTGACCTTCATCATCCTGGTCATCGTCCTCTACCGCGTCAACAAGTCCCGCGCCCGCCGCGAGGCCGAGGAGCTGCTGGCCGACCTCCTGGCCGACCGCGAGGAGAAGTGCGACACCTGCCACCGCGTCATGAAGCCCGAGTGGGAGGAGTGCTTCTTCTGCGCGCAAGGCATGGAGCCCCTCAAGTGGGAGGAGCGCGAGCCGCCCTTCGTCTACGACACGCAGGACCGACGCCTCTGCAACACCTGCGGACGCGCCGTCCCCGAGGAGTGGCAGGCGTGCGCCTTCTGCGCCCAGAAGCACGCCCCGCTCCCCGAGTGGTCCAAGAAGAAGCGCAAGGAGGCCATGCTCCTGGGGCGCGTCGATCCCGAAAAACTCACCGAAGAGATGCTCAAGCAGCAGGCCGAGGAGCAGGCCGCCATCCAGGCCGCCCAGGAGGCGGCCCAGAAGGAGGCCGCCGCCAAGGCGGCCCAGCTGGCCGCAGGCGCCCGCGAGTGCCCCACCTGCAAGCGCATGATGCCCCCGCACTGGCCCGAGTGCCTCCACTGCGCGGCGGGCAAGCCCCCGCTCGGGTAGCCCCCAAGGAGTCCCCATGACGGAGTTTCTGATCGTCTGCGGCCAACAGATCGAGATCGGGCGCCGGGTCATCACCTTCCTGGAGCAGGGCGCCCCCAGCTTCTACAGCCCCGACGGCGCCAACGCCGGGCAGCCCTTCGGCCAACGCCCCGGCATCCCCACCACGGCGACGCTGGATCAGGTGCGCGACCGCATCACCATGCTCTGCATCCACCACGACGCCACCTGGAACTCCCTGGCCTGCTTCGAGGTCCTCAAGCGGCGCGGGCTCTCCTCCCACATCTTCATCGACGGCGACGGCACCATCTACCAGCCCCTCGATCTGCGCGACAACGCCTGGCACGCCGGCGAGGTCAACAACTACAGCGTCGGGCTCGACATGAACAACGTGGCCTCGCCGGACCTGCTCATCGACACCGAGCAGGGGCGACGCTACGCCGAGGCCCGCGGCGGCCTGGTGACCTCGCAGATCAACGGCGCCAACATCTCCAGCTGCGGCTACTCCGAGGAGCAATACCTCTCGCTGGTGGCGGTCATCCTGGGGCTGCACAAGGTCTTCCCGCGCCTGGGCCTCTTCCCGCCGCTGGATCAGAGCGGCGAGGTGATCAACCGGAAGATCGTGAACTACGAGGCGTTCGGGGGGTTCTGCGGGCACATGCACGTCTCCGCGAGCAAGTGGGACCCGGGCCCCGGCTTTGACTGGCGGCGGGTGATGGTGGGGCTCCACGGCGAGCGCAACGCCTTCCCCATCGCGCTGCCCAACGTCAAGAACCTGAACGAGCTCTACTCCGCCGGGGAGACGGAGCAGGTGGCGGAGGCGTACTACATCAACAACGAGACGGGGTGGTCGGGCTTCTACCCGATCTCGCTCTCGCAGTCGTGGAACAGCGGCATCCACTTCAACGTCTCGGCGGGCCAGCCGGTGCTCTGCATGTCGCGGGGGACCATCGTGGCGGTGCGCAACACGCAGGACGTGGAGCTGGGGAGCCCCAACTTCGTCCTGGTGCGGCACACCGTCCGCACCGCGCCGCCGCCCCCCGACGACGACAGCGGCGGCAAGCCCGAGCCGAAGGCGGAGGGCAAGAAGGCGGAGGACACCTTCATCGAGCGCTCCTGGTACTCGCTCTACATGCACCTCTCCTACATCGAGGAGACGACGCCCCTGGAGAAGCGCCCCGCCTGGCACCGCCTCATGGGCCAGGACGAGCTGGCAGGCGGCGAGTACGTCGAGCCCGATCTGGAGGAGGAGGCCGGGGACCGCATCCCGAAGGTGGGCAAGAACTTCCGCGACCTCCGCGCCCGCCGCATCGTCCTCACCGACTACGAGGTCAAGGCCGGCGAGGTGATCGGCTATGTGGGCTCCTTCGGCAGCTCGGAGGATCAGGTGCGGAGCGTGCTGCGGGTGGACACCTTCTCGTGCGAGGACGAGCCGCTCTTCGAGCCCTCGGAGTACCCCGACATCTGGAAGTCCATCGAGTCCGACGAGGGCAACGACTCCCTGGTGGACATCGACCAGCTCTGGCGCCCGATCTTCGACGTGACCAACTACCTCAAGGACGACGCCAAGGAGCGCCGCGACGAGCGCATCCTGACCGGGGCCGAGATCCAGGAGTTCTACCAGGGGGACTCCCGCGAGAAGATCGCCATGCGGGGCTACGTCTGCCGCCACGTCTCGGAGTGGAGCGACGATCTGGACTGGAAGAAGACGGCGGCGCTGGCCGTCGGCTGGCAGTGGGAGACCGAGGAGGCCTACAAGCGCTTCCTGGATCTCTGGGCGCCGTTTCGGTGGATGGTCGGTGAGGTGGTGGACCACGCGGGGTTGAGCAAGGACCGCAAGGTCTGGACCTACCACCCGGTGACGCTCCTGGCCTGGTTCCACACCAACTACGGGCGCCAGCTCAGCCCCGAGGAGTACCAGGAGGGCTTCTCCAACTCCGCCCTGGTCGAGCAGCGCGAGCTGGAGCGGGCCGCCGCCGAGACCAACGGCTACAAGGAGGGCTGGCACGGCTCTGGCGAGAAGGACACGGCCAGCATCTCCTCGGTGGAGCTGACCCAGCTCCAGCTCGACGACGAGCCCTGGAAGCACTACGAGCAGGGTGAGTGGCCCGCCGAGAGCGACTACTGAGCGCGCGAGGCGGGGATGCGTGTTATTTTCCTTGGAAATGGATACGAATATTCTATAAATTTTCTTCAGCTCCTCGTGGAGTCCGGCGTCGAGGTCGCCGCGGTGGTGGCCCCCATCGGGCCGCAGAGCGACGAGGCGCGGGCGGCGCTCGGCGCGGGGCGTCGCCTGGCGGCGCGCCTGGCGTCGCGGCTGCCCGAGCCGGTGCGCCGGGTCCTGGGGCCCAGCGTGGGCGAGCGCTTCGCCGTCCGGGCCTTCGAGCTGGCGCACCAGGCCGGGGCGTCGCTGCACTGGCCGGAGTCGATCCACGACCTCGCGCTCCTGGACGAGCTCTCGCTCCTGGGGGCAGACCTGACGATCATGGCGGGCTTCAACCAGATCCTGCGGCGTCCGGCGCTGGAGGCGCTGGGGCCGGTGGTGAACGTCCACCCCTCGCTCCTGCCGGACTTCCGCGGCCCCAACCCCGAGTACTGGATCATCGCCCAGCGCGCCGCCGAGAGCGGCGTGACCCTCCACCTGGCCGACGAGGGCATCGACACCGGTCCGATCCTCGCCCAGCGCCGCTTCCCGGTGGAGCCCTGGCTGACCGGCGGCGAGCTGCACCAGCGCGCGATGCGCGTCGGCGGCGAGCTGCTCCTTGGGCTGCTGGCGCGCTGGGACGGCCCCAACACCCCGCGCTGGGCGGCCGAGGGGGCGGGCTCCTACCAGGGGAAGGTCGGCCCCGACGACCTGGGGCTCCGCTTTGACGCCCCGGTGGAGGTCGCCTGGGCCCACGCCCGCGCCATCACCCCGTGGGCGGCGCCCTGGCTCTGGGCGCCCTCGGCGTGGTGGTCGGCGCGCCCCGATCCCGCCGCGACCGCCGCCGCGACCCGCGCCCAGTCCCCCGGGCACACCCGCCTGGCCCTGCGCTCGCCGGTGCCGCTCCCAGGCGCCCTGCAGGGGGCGCCCGGCACGCTGCGCCGCACC
>CAUJGC010000568.1 GCA_963169075.1 Myxococcota bacterium | reverse complement strand
AGGGCACCTCACGCTTTTTGTACCGACGAATCATCCGCACCTCCTCACGCAACTCTCCAGCACCAGGATCGCTGATTTTCGATCCGATGTCGATCCCTGCGGGGGGGGGCTTATGCAACAACCTCTCACGGGGGGGACCGGGGCCGTTCGTCCTGAGAAGCGCAGCGGAGCAGGACGTTACGGCCCCGGGGGGGTCACCACGCGACCGCCGCCTGGAGGGCGCCGCTGTTGGCGCCGACCTGGGCGCGGCCCTGGTCGTCGGTCCAGAGGGTCTCCAGCTTGAGGACGACGTTGGGGGCGGGGAGCCAGCGGAGGCCCACGGCGAAGGTGAGGCCGCGGTCGCCGGGGGCGTCCAGGTCCGGGTCGAACTCGTCGTAGCGGATGAGGAGGTCGAGCCCCTCCAGGAGCTGCTGGGCCACGGTGGCGTAGTAGCCGTAGCGCTGGCGGGAGCCCGGGAGGTAGGCGCCGAGGTTGGCGAGATCCGCGCGGGCCTCGTCTTCGACGAGCCAGACGGCCTCGGCGCGGAGGCGCGGGAGGGGCAGGAGGGCCCCCAGCGGCGCCGCGAGGAGCGCCCCGAGGTCCAGATCCAGATGCGCGGCGCCTCCCGCGTGGTAGAGGTCCAGGCCCGCGGCGTCCAGCGCGTGCCCGTGCTGGCCCCACATGGCGGAGACGCCCAGGTCCAGGCCCTCGACGGCCTCGTCGAGCTGGAGGCGCGCGCCGAGGGTGCGGCGCCGGGTCGCGTCCAGCGAGCGGAGGCTGCCGCTGAAGCCGTGGGCCTGCTGGCGGGTGCGGAGGTCGTCGCCGTCTGCGAGCTGGAGGGCGCTGGCCTGGGTCGCCAAGGCGAGGGAGGCCTGCACGTCCTGGCGTCGGTGGACCGGATCCCCGGCGACGACGAAGAGGCGCGCCTCTCCCCAGCCCGGCGCCGCGAGCTGCGCCCAGGCGCCCACGGTGCTCCAGGTGCCGGGGTAGACGACCCCGCCCGAGAAGGCGAGGGGCCGGGTGATGAGCGGGTTCTGCGGGCTGGCGTGCTCGGCGTCCTCCAGCCCGAAGGGGACCACGAAGGCGCCGCCCCCCAGCTTGAACCAGGCGCGGGGGCTCCAGACCAGCCCCGCCGACTCGATCTGGAGCTGCCCCCCCGTGCCCAGCGTATGCACGCCCGTCTCCAGCACCGCGGAGGCGTAGACCGCATCTCCATAGATGGGCGCCCCGAAGAAGAGCCCCAGGCTGGCGTCCGCAAAGCCCAGCTCACCCAGGCGTCGCCCCGTGAGCGGGGTGAAGGCGGTCGCGTCGGTGTAGCCGTTGATGCTCAGGCTCCGCGCCTCGACCAGCCGGGCCGGATCAAAGAAGCCTGCGCCGCCGGGGGTCGGCGCGCCGCTCTCGCCGCGCGGGCCGCCGCCCAGCAGCGCCCCCAGCGCGTCGTCGCTGATCTCCTCGGGGCCCTCCTGGGCCGCCGCGCGGGCCGGGACGCTCACGAGGAGCGCCGCCGCGAAGAGGGGTACGCTATAACGCGCTGCGTCAAAAGGAGAGGGAGGGCGCAGGGTTGGATTGCAGACAGGGATGTCTTGACAGCGCCTTGGGAGGTTCGTTAACACTGGAGCGTGCATCCTTGGCAGATCGTCGCCCGCGCGGCTCCGCGCTGGCCTCACCACACCACCACCCCCCCCCAACAAGGATATACATGATGCCTCGAACCCTCCTCAAGCGACAGGCTGTCGCACCTCCGGCCCTGCTGCTCCTCCTGGCGCTGCTCCTCACGAGCGCCGCCTGCGGCGCCAACCGCGAGACGGCGCTGGTCCGCTCCGACAAGGAGCTGATGACGGGCAGCCAGCAGGGCGACTTCCAGAAGGCCAACGAGGAGGGCGACGCCGCCTGGGCCGAGCGCATGGAGCGCCCGCGCCTGGAGGCCGCCCTCGCGTCCTGGGAGAAGGCCGCGACCATCGAGACGCCGAACCTCTCGGAGTCGGAGCGTCGCCTGGCGCTCTACGATGTGTATCTGAAGCTGGCGCGCGGCTACTACTTCCTGGCGGACTCCCACATCCGCCTGGCGGGTGAGCCGGGCTCCCAGGACGAGGCGATGATGGACACCTACAACCGGGGTGTCACGGCGGCGGAGAAGGCCCTGGCGATCTACTCGCCGGACTTCGCCAAGGCCATCCAGTACGAAAAACCCATGCCCGAGGCGATCCAGCTCGTGGACAAGGGCGGCGTGGGGGCGATGTACTGGTACGCGACCAACGTCGGCAAGTGGGCGCTCCTGGCGGGCTTCGCGGAGGTGCTCTCCCGCAAGGACAACATCAAGGCGATCATGGATCGGGTGGAGGAGCTGGACCCGCTCTACTTCTACGCCGCGCCCTATCGCTACTTCGGCGCCTACTACACCAAGCTGCCCTTCCCCGGCGGCGATCCCCCCAAGAGCCGCCAGTACTTCGACAAGGCCATCGCCGCCAGCCCGGACTACCTGGCGACCCGCGTCCTCCTGGCCGAGATGCTCGCCACCAAGATCGAGGACAAGGAGCTCTACCGCCAGCAGCTGGAGTTCGTGATCGCCTACGACGTCGCCAAGGTCCCCGAGCTGCTCCCCGAGAACACCTTCGAGCAGCGCAAGGCCAAGCTCCTGCTGGCGGAGATCGACGATCGCTTTTAAGCGACACTTGCACTTTGTATAAATCAACGAGCTAGAGAGGTATCGAATGAAGGGTCAACTCACCCGCGCGCTTCGGGCGCTCATGGCGGCGGTGCTGGTGGCGTTTGTGGCGCCGGCGTTCGCCGCGCAGGCCGAGGCGCAGGAGTACACGCTGAACTTCCAGACGGTCGCGCCGGACAACACGCCCTGGGCGCGTCAGCTCCAGCGCTTGAAGAAGGCGTGGGAGGCGGAGTCGGGGGGGCGGCTGAAGGTCAAGCTCTTCCTGGGTCGCGGCAACGAGAACGCGCTGGCGCGCAAGTGCAAGAGCGGCGAGATCCAGGCGATCGGCGTCTCGACGGCGGCCATCGCCAGCGAGGTGCCGGAGATGGGCGTCTTTGAGCTGCCCTACCTCTTCAAGAGCCCGGAGGAGGCGGACGCGATCATCGACAACCACCTCTTCGATCCGGTGAGCGCGCTCCTGGCGGAGAACAACTACACGCTCTACATCTTCAGCGAGAACGGCTTTCGCAACTTCGCGACGAAGGGCAAGGCGATCCACACGAGCGAGGATCTGGCGGCGCTGAAGATGCGGAGCCAGGAGAACTGGATCCACGAGGAGACCTACCGGGCGCTGGGCGGCAACCCGGTGCGGATCGCGGTGCCGGAGGTGTTGACCTCGCTCTCGACGGGTCAGGTGGGCGGCTTCGACAACACGCCGCTCTTCGCGTTCGCGACGAGCTGGTTCTCGGAGATCGACACGTGGACGGTGAGCGATCACATCTACCAGCCGGCGGTGGTGGTCTTCAACAAGAAGTGGTTTGACAGCCTGCCGGCGGACATCCAGCAGATCCTGACGAAGGATCGCGCGGCGGAGACGGCGGCGGGCCGCAAGGCGGTGCGCGAGCTGACGCCGAAGCTCATGGGCGCGCTGGAGAAGAAGGGCATCACCATCGTCCAGATGACCCAGGCGGAGAAGGACGCGTTCGCGAAGCGCTCCAAGCCCGTCCACGCCAAGTTCCGCGAGAAGGTGGGCTCCAAGGGCGCGAAGCTCCTGGACACGATTGAGAAGAACCGCAAGAAGTGAGCTGACGCCATGGCCGGTGGTGGTGGAGGAGAGGTGTCGCAGGTGGCGTCGCCGGGGGCGCGTGCGTCCTGGGCGGGGCCGCTGGGGGGGGCTGGCTGGGCGCTGGCCTGGGCGGACTACGCGATCTACAAGGTGGAGTATGCGCTGGTCGTGGCGTCGCTCTTGATCATGACGGTGATCGAGTTTGTCTATATCGTCTCGATCTATGTGATCGAGCAGAAGATCTTGTTCATCAACCTGAAGGACCCGACGGCGGAGGTGTCTCCGCCGTGGGGCCTTGGGGTGCTTTTGCTCTTTGTGCTGATGGTGCTGGCGGCGGTGGTGAACAACACGCGCCTCGGCGTGCAGGCCAGCGGGGAGAAGCGCCCGCTGGTGGTGCGTGCGTTGGCGTCGCTCGGGCTGCTGGCGGGTGTGTGCCTCGCGGCGTGGGGGACGCAGGCGCTGCCGTCGAGCGCGGACTTCTATACGCTCCTGGCGTTGGCGGTGCTGGGTCCGGTGGCGTGGGGCTTCTGGCGTCGCGGCGAGCGTGTGAGCGCCGGGGCGATGGGCGGTGTGACGGTCCTGGCGGCGGGGTTGGCGCGGCTGGCGCCGGAGGGGTACTCGTGGGCAGACAACGTGGCGCTGCTGCTGCTGCTCTGGGTGGGGTTCCTGGGCGCGTCGATGGCGGCCAAGCAGGGGCGTCACCTGCGCGTGGACGCGGCGAAGAAGCTCTGGCCTGCGGCGCAGCGCGCGCGGCTGGGGGGCGTGAGCCTGATCCTGGCGGCGGGCTTCGCGGGGCTGCTGACCTGGGTGGGCGGGATCTACCTCTTCCACGAGGACTACGGTCGCTTCTGGACGCCGACGGTGCCGGGTGAGATCCCGGACTGGCTGGTGACGCTGGCGATCCCGCTCTCGTTTCTGTTGATCACGCTCCGGATGGGGGCGCGCGGGGTGGTGCAGGTGATCTGGGGCGGTCGTTACGGGGAGGAGGGTGGCGAGGAGTCGAGCGGGCTGGAGGGGCTGCGGCCCGTGGACCTGGAGGGGGAGGAGCCATGACGACGGAGGCTGTAGCGGGGCTGATCGCCCTGATCGTGTTCATGCTCCTGATGGCGGAGCCGCTCTTTGTGCTGCTGGGCGGGATCGCGGTCTACTGCCTGCTGGCGAGCGGCCAGCTGGAGCGCTTTGATCTGCTCTCGACGGCGATCATCGGGGAGACGCGCGGGTTGGCGGACAACCCGGTGCTGCTGGCGGTGCCGCTCTTCGTGATGGCGGGCTCGCTGATGACGGAGGGGGACATCGCCCGTCGGCTGATCGCGTTCGCGAAGGCGGTGTTTGGTGTGGTGCCGGGCGGGATGGGTGTGGCGGCGGTCTTCGCGTGCATCTTCTTCGCGGCGATCTCGGGGTCGAGCCCGGTGACGGTGATCGCGATCGGCTCGGTGATGTATCCGGCGCTGCTCAAGCACGGCTACCCGGATCGCTTCTCCAACGGGCTGGTGACGTCGGCGGGTTCGCTGGGCATCCTGATCCCGCCGTCGATCCCGATGATCATCTACGCCATCGTGGACCCGACGCACTTCGCGGACCCGCCCGGCTACAGCCTTCAGGCGACGGGGGTGGAGTCGCTCTTTGTGGCGGGGGTGCTGCCGGGGTTCCTGATCGGCGCGGCGCTCTGGGGTTATTCGATCTTTACTGGAATAAAGTACAAAATACCCAGGAGTTCATTCGATATTCGTGAGATCGGCCGCGCGTTCGTGGACGGCTTCTGGGCGTTGATGATGCCTGTGATCATCCTGGGGGGGATCTGGACAGGTGTGTTCAGCCCGACGCAGGCGGCGGCGGTGTCGGTGGTGTATGCGTTCGTGGTGGAGCTCTTCATCCACAAGAGCCTGAAGGTGGAGCGGCTGCCGAAGCTGCTCTCGGAGTGCGGGGTGCTGCTGGGGACGCTGCTGGTGATCATGGCGCTGGCGCTTGGGTTCAACCGGTATCTGGAGCTGGCGCAGATCCCGGAGGCGGCGGTGGAGCTGATCCAGAGCTGGAACATGAACGTGTACACGTTCCTGCTGGTGGTGAACGTGCTCCTGCTGGTGGTGGGGTGCTTGATGGACATCATCAGCGCGATCCTGATCCTGGTGCCGCTGCTGGCGTCGATCGGGGTGGGGCTTGGGGTCCACCCGATCCACCTGGCGATCATCTTCATCGTGAACCTGGAGATCGGCTACCTGACGCCGCCGGTGGGGCTGAACCTCTTTGTGTCGAGCACGCTCTTCCGCAAGAGCGTGCTGGAGGTGGCGCGGGCGGTGGTGCCGTTCCTGGTGCTGATGCTGGGCTGCCTGATGGTGATCACCTATGTGCCCGGGATCACGCTGCTTCCGGTGGCGACGCTCAACATCGAGAAGGCGCGCTCCGGGCCTGGGACCCCCGATCGCCCCGCCTGCGAGCCCGAGGCGGTGTGCCGCGAGCTGCACTTCGCCCGCGTCCCGATCCTCTTCCCGGACGCGCCGACCTCGGCGCCTGCGGCGCGGCCCGCCGGTGGCGCTGGCGCGGGGGAGGAGGAGGGCGGCGTCGAGGCGCTGGACCCGCAGGTGGGCTCGGAGCTGGAGGGGCTGATGGATGAGGTGGAGGCCGAGAGCGGCGGCGAGGACAACGGCGTCGGCTCGGAGCTGGAGCAGATGATGGATGAGGTGGAGGCGGAGCAGGAGGAGGAGGAGCAAGCGCCGGCGCCGTCGCCCTGACGCCCTCAGCGGGGGTTGATGCCCACGCCCAGGAAGAGGAGCTGGCGGAAGTAGTCCGCCGAGGCGAGGCCGAACTCCTGGGTGAAGGCGGAGTACTTGGCCTCGACGCTGAGGAGGGGGGTGAGGGGCCACTCCAGGGAGACGACCCAGGTGTTCCGGTTGTCCTCGTCGTTGAGGTAGGTCTCATCGACGAAGATGGCGTCGTCGTAGAGGGTGCGCTGGAGGCTGGCGCGTCCGCTCAGGACGAGGTCCGCCGGGAGGGGGAGGGTGAGGTTGAGGGCGCCGCCGATGCGCCGGATGCCCTGGCCGTAGGAGTTGCTGCGGTTGTCCAGGAGCGAGCCGCTGAGCTGGGCGATGAGGGGCCCGCGCCAGGTCAGCCCCGCGCTCCACCCCCACGTCTCATCCCCCCGGAACACCCGGCCCTCCTCGTCGCGCACGACCTCGCCGCTGTCCTGCTGCACGAAGCGGAGCGCGTCGAAGGCGCGGACCTGGTAGGACCAGGCGAGCTGGGCGATCCAGGTGTCGGTGATGGACCAGCGTAGCGAGGCCTCGGCGCCGGGTCCGTCGCTGGACTGGTCGGGGTCGGGCTTGAAGATGAAGCGCCGCAGGCTGCCGCCCGCCGAGAGGACGACCGGGCCGAGGCTGGCCCCCGCGCCTGCGCTGACGCCGAGCTGGAGGTAGTCGCGGAAGCGCTCCTGCTCTGTGCGATCTTTGACGTTTCCGCTGGCGTAGAGGAAGAGCCAGGGCGCGTCCCAGGCCAGGAGGGGGCGGAGGGTGTAGCGGAGGTCGGCCTGGTTGAGGAGCGCCGTCTCCCGCTGGGTGTTGCGGTAGAGCTTCCCCCCCGAGCGGAGGCGCGCGCTCAGCTCCTGGCCCGGCCCCTGGCTGTGGTCGGCGTCGAGGATGAGGAAGAAGCGGGTGAGGAGGTCGTCCTCGGTGGCGGCGCCCTCCTCGCGGCGCGCGTTGGAGTCGGACTCGACGCCGACCTTGAGGCCGAGGCGAAGCGGGGCGTCCTCCTGGGCGCTGGCCGCGGCGGGGAGGAGGAGGGCGGCGAGCGCGGCGGCGAGCGCGGCGCGGCGGGGCGTATGGCGAGGCTCAGAGCTCATGAGCGCGGCGCTTCAGCTCAAGCGAGCGCCGCTGAAGCTCGTCGGCCTGGCGCTCCATGCGCTCCTTCTCGCGGCGGAGGCGCTGGAGGCGGCTCTCCAGGCTCTCGTTGTCCCGCGCGGCGCCGCTGGCGCCGAGGCCGTCGAGCTGGACGTCCGCGCGGACGATGACGCCCGGCGTGGCGAAGGGATCGAGGGTGGGCGCCCCTGCGCCGGGGAGGTTCTGGGTCGGGCCGACCTCGGGGGTGGAGGTGGGCGGGGGATTGTTGGCCTGGTCGTCGCGTCCTGCGCCGAGGTTGTCGCCGCCAGGGGCCGCGGTGCCGAAGTCGCTGTCGGGCTCGGCGGCTTCGGCGCCGCCGACGGCGGGCGCCTCCGCGTCGTTGTTGGGGGTGGGGTCGGCGGCGCCGCCTGCGGCGTTGCCCCGGGTGTCGCCCTTGTCCGAGCCCGCGGCGTCGCCGGAGGGGCCGAAGACGCGGTTGGAGGTGCGCGCGATGCGGCGGTTGCGGCTGGTCTCGTCGAAGAAGGACTCCTCCTCGGAGAAGTCGGCGGCCTTCTGGCGGAGGCGCCGCTCGCGCTCCAGGCGGTCCAGATCGCTCTGGAGGGAGGCGATGTGGCTGCGGAGGCGCCGCTCGTTGTCGTCCAGCTCGGCGGCGACGGCTTGCAGCTCATCCGGGTCGGCGCCTTCGAGGCTCTTGAGGGAGGGGAGGGCCTGGAGGTTGAGGTCCGGCGTCGGCGCGTCGCGCTGGGTCCAGGGGAAGCGCTCTTTTTTGAGGGCGTTGATGGCGTCGATGGCGCGCTTGCGCTCGTCGGCGGAGCGCGAGGTGAGGAGGGTCTGCTCCAGGCCCTGGATCTGGGTCTGGTAGGCGTCGAGGAGCTCCTGGCGCGCGGCCTCCTGATGTCCCTCGATCTGGCGCAGCTCCTCCTGGAGGGCGTTCAGCTCATTGGCGAGGGAGCGTGCGTCCGCGAGGAGGGAGTCCAGGCCGCCGAGGGGCTTGGCCTCGCGCTTGGCGGCGGCGATGCGCTGGGTGAGGGCGTCGTAGCGGCCCTCCAGGCGCTTGCGCTGGCTCCGCAGGAGGTCGAGGCGGACGTGGAGGTCCTGCCAGCGCTGCTTGACGTCGCGGATGCGCTGCTCGGCTGCGGCCGGGGTGGGCTGGGCGGCCGCAGGCGACGCGGCGGCGAAGGTGAGGAGGGTCGAGGCCGCCAGGAGCACCGCCGCGATCCAGCCACGGGCTCGCCCTGCGAGGGGGGAGGCTGCGTAGGCTGAGGTGAGGTGGCGGGGCATGACGGGCTCGATGTGGGGGGGGATGTGCGCCGCGTGCGCGGCCTGGTGACTCCTCAGCAAGACAGGTGCCATCCTGGCGCGGCGGGTGTCACCTTCGGAGGGGTGGGGGCTGGAGGCTGTGAGGCAGCGCGCCGCCGCTGTCAGATCTTCGGGAGGGGGCTGGGGGCGCCTCAAATTTCTGAGCGCGCCCCTGGCCCCCCCGTGAGGGCAACCCCCCCGGGGCCGTAACGTCCAGGCAAAGCCTGG
>CAUJGC010000567.1 GCA_963169075.1 Myxococcota bacterium | reverse complement strand
GACAGGAGCCACGCTGCGCTCTTTTTGCACGAAAAATCATGGGGATTCTCAAGGGGGGCTCCCCCTTGAGCGGGTGTGGGCAGCGCCCACCCCTCACCCCACGTCCGGGTCCTTGATCTTGAGGACGACGAGGACGCCGATGAGCATGAAGAAGTTGAAAGCGAGGAGGACGCCGAGATCCGTCGGGCCGCTGGTCTTCGACTCCCCGAAGTAGCGCTTGACCGGGTTGGGCGGCGGCGGCGGCGGCGAGAGCTTCAGCGGGTCCTTGCCCTCTTTGCGGGCCTCGTTGATGAACTTGTCGCGCTGCTTCTCCAGCTCGCGATCCGAGATGTCAAAGCCCCCGGCGCCGTCCTCGGCGTGGAGGAGCGCCTCATAGCCCCAGCGGGCGATCATGAAGTTGGAGCCGAACCAGGTGGGCGGGCTCAGGTTGTCGATCGGCATCAGGATGCCGCCCAGGATGACCTGTGGGATCAAGAGGAGCGGCACCAGCGCGATGGCCGCCTCGCTGGTGCGGACCAGGCTGGAGAGCAGGAGACCCATGCCGAGGCCGGCGAGCGAGCAGACCAGGAGCACGATGAACATCGTCAGCGGGCTCCCGTAGAAGCCCAGGAAGGGATAGGTCACCGCCAGGAGCGTGATGCACTGGATCGCGCACACCACCCCAAGCACCGCGAACTTGCTCATGACGTAGCTGGCGAGCTTCAGGTTCACCATGCGCTCGCGCTTGAAGATCGCCTGCTCCGCGACGATCTCGCGCGCCGAGTTGGAGCACCCGAACCACACCGCCGACACCGCCAGCAGGAAGAGCGCGAAGGGCGAGAAGCTGGAGCGGCCGATCCCCGTGTCCGTCTCCCCCCAGAAGACCAGCGAGATCAAGCCGCCGATGATCGGCGCCTGCATCAAGAGGATGGCCGTGTTCACCACGTCCTTGCGCTTGATCGTCGCGTAGCGCCGCGTCAAAATCCACCACTGCCGCAGGCCCGCCTTGCGGAGCGTCTTCTGCTTGGCGCCGCCCTTGATCTGGACCTCGGCGGCGCTGGCGTCGCGGCGCCGCTCGACGTACTCCTTGAAGTAGCGCGACTGGCGGTAGCGCTGGGCGTGGGTGGACATGTCCTTGCCGTGGCGCTTGTCATCCGCCAGCGGCTTGAGCGCCCAGGCCGGGTCCGCCAGCTTCTGATCCCCCTCCGGCGTCCCCGCCACCGCGTCCGCGTTGAAGTAGGTGATCGAGTCCGGGAAGGTCGGCCCGTAGTACACCAGGTGCCCGTCCGCCATGTAGACGATGTTGTCCATCTGGCGGTACGCCTCCAGCGAAGGCTGGTGGATCGTCAGGAGGATCGTCGCCCCGTCATCGGCCAGCTTCCGCAAGAGGCGCATGACGTTGATCGTGTCCTCGCTGGCGAGGCCGCTGGTGGGCTCGTCCAGGAAGAGCAGCGAGGGCTCGGTGATCAGCTCCTGCGCCAGGTTCACGCGCTTGCGCTGCCCCCCCGAGATCCCCTTCTTCTCCGGCGAGCCGATGAGCACGTTCTTGGTGTGGCTGATCTCCAGCCGCTCCAGCACCCCGTTGATCTTCTTCTCGATCTCGGCGTGCGTCGTGTCAGGCGGCAGGCGCAGGCGCGCCGTGTAGTAGAGCGCCTCCCACACCGTCAGCTCGCTGTGGATGATGTCATCCTGCGGGACATAGCCGATGTTGCCGCGAAATGCGTTGTAATTCTGATACAAATCCAGCCCATTGATGCGCGAATACCCCGAGGTGGGCGGCACGTAGCCGTTCAGCGCCATCATGAGCGAGGTCTTGCCCGCCCCCGACGGACCCATCAGCCCCACGAACTCGGTGGGGTAGACCGTGAAGGAGACGTTGTGGAGGATGGTCTTCTGGCCCTTCTCCACCGACCAGGTGATGTTGTCCGCCTGGAGGATGATGTCGCCGTGGTAGTTGCGGGTGACCGTCCCCGCCTTGGCGTCGAAGCGCACCTGGTAGGAGCCCAGCCCCACCCAGTCCTCCGGCTTGAGGAGCGTGGGGCGGCTGATGCGCTGGCCGTTGACGAAGGTGCCGTTGGCCGAGCCCAGATCCTCCACGCGGAAGCCCTCGGGGGTCCGGGTCAGGCGGGCGTGCTGGCGCGACACCTGGGAGGCGTCGATGACGACGTCGCACCCCTCGTCGCGCCCCACCACCAGCACGTCCTTGCTGGTGGGGATCGCCATCTTCTCGCCCTTGCTCTCCCCGCCACCCCCCAGAAACTCCTGGAGGCGCGAGAGCGGGAAGCGGTACGAGCCGAAGAAGAGCACGTCCGAGGGCGTCGCCAGCGCCTCCGTGATCCGCGCGTCGCGGTTGTTGACGTAGGTGCCGTTGGTCGAGCCCAGATCCGTGACCCTCCACCCGGTCCCGATGAACTGGAGCGTGCAGTGCTCGTTGGACACCATCGGCGCGTTGATGACGATGTCGTTCACCCCCGGCTCCGGATCGCGGCCGATGCGGATGGGCTTGAGGAGCCCCGGCGGCAGCTCCCCGATCTGCGTCCGCTGCGCGACGGCCTTCTGGCTGTCAAAGCGCGCCAGGAGCTGCGCGTCCAGCGTGAAGGTGTAGGAGCCCAGCCCGATCTTGTCCCCCAGGCTCACCAGCGACCGCGTGATGCGCTGGCCGTTGACGAAGGTGCCGTTGGTCGAGCCCAGATCCTCCAGGATCAGCCGCCCCTTGTCGCGCCACAGCCGGCAGTGGTGCCCCGACACCTGCGGCATCGTCAGCACCATCAGGTTGTCGCTGCTGTAGCCGATGCTCAAGGACTGCGCCCCCGGCCCCGGCGTCAGGCTGGCGTCGGTCGGCTGGGCCGCCTGGGCCGGCTTCTGGGCGGAGGGGGTCTGGGCGGTCGGCACCTGCGGGCGCTGCATCACCCCCGTCGGGCTCTGGCCCAGCTCCGCCCGCTGCCGCGCCTCCTGGAGCGCCCGCAGGTGCTGCGCGTCCAGCGTGAAGCCGAAGCCCCCCAGGTAGATCTGATCGCCGGGCTGCACCGGCTGGGCCTGGACGCGTTGGCCGTTGACGTAGGTGCCGCGCGGGCTGCTCAGATCCTGCAGGATGATCTGGCGTCCGTCCCACACCAGGCGCGCGTGGTGCGGCGCCACCTCCGGGTGGTTGAACACGAAGTCGTTGTCCGGCGCAGCGCCGAAGCGGACTGAAGGAGGGGTGCTCGATGTCGTCTGCATGGTGCTCGGTGGGGGATGTGGCGCGACCTCTGCTGCATCTCAACAAGGTCCCACGCTACCACACCCCTCCCCCGATGACAAGGCGCCCCCCGCCCCTCAAAGCTCGAAGATCGGGATCCGCACCATGTCCCGCTCGCGCTCCTCTTCGCGCTCGATGCGGAGGATCGTCACGTCGTCGCCGTCCGCCTCCTCCCCATAGAGCGGCGCGCGGAGCGGTCGGTCGATCTGGATGCGAAGGCCCTCCTCGCGGTGGGCCTCGCGTCGTCTACGCTCTTCCTCGATGATGAGGATCAAGGGCACCGACATGGGATCCTCCTTGCGCCCAGCAGCGCAGGCTCGCCAGGTGATGACGGGGGTCACGCTGGGGGGTCCCGGTCAGCCGCCTGGGGCGGCCCCCGCCCGGGCCAACACAGAGGGGGAACCTATGCACGTTCCCTGCCGCTTCCAGGGCCATGTCGATTTTTCAAGCACGCCGCCCCGCGCCCGACGCGGACGCGCCTCCCGGCCTCCCACCGCGCCCGCCTCGCCCCGGTGTCGCCCCCCCTTGCCGCCCCCGCGACATCGCTGTCATACCCGCAACGATCTCTTGACGCGCCGCGTCACCTGGGCCAGATCGTCTCCCGGGAGCGCCATGCGTCACGCCCCTTGCCCCTCCCCCCCAAAACGATCCATCCTAGAGAGCAAGCGAGCGCGACAACGCGTCGCCCTCGCCTCCTGTCTCCTATCTGCACCGCACCGATCGAGGTCCATGTGAGCAACTACATCTCCAACGGCGTCAACGCGGCGATCAACTGCCCCCTCAAGAAGTCCACGATCGCGTGGGCCCGGTGCGAGCAGTACCGCGGCGAGTTCAACTGCCTCTGCCACGAGGCCCGCGATCGCCTCAAGATCAAAGGCCAGGGCCGCGAGACCTTCGAGGCCCTCATGCGCCGCGTCAAGCGCCCCCACATCGAGACCCCCCCCGGCTGGTCCATCGAGCGCATGACCCGCTTCTACGTCATCAACGACAACCGCGGCGAGACCGTACACCGCGCCACCAACCAGAAAGAGGCCGAGGACTACCTCCACCTCGTCGCACGACTCCAGGCCCTCGAAGACGAGAACCGACAGCTCTGGGCCATCCTCCGCGAAGAGCTCGTCGAAGAGCGCCCCCGCATCGAGCTCGCCGTCAACAGCAACCTCTTCGAAGACGAGGAGCCCTCACCCCGCATCCGCATGGACGAGGATGACGAGGACGACGACGATGACGACAACCTCGCCCTCTGAGCGAGGCGCCTCGCGACGAGGACGCCTCGACGCTGCTCTCCTCCCCCTCCTGCTTGAGGCCATCAAGCAGGAGGCCCGCTCCCCCCGCGACCGACCCGAGCGGCTGGAGGATCTCCTCGATCTCCTCCAGCCGCTCCCCGGCTTCCTCCCCCTCGCCCGAGCCCTCCTCGACAACACCCCCGATCCCGCCCGCGTCCAGAGCGCCCTCGAACCCCTCCTCGACGCCCTCCCTCCACGCGGACACCACCACCTCGCCTTGCTCCACCTCCGCTGGGGCTTCGAGGCCCTCGACCCCGCCCCGGCCCTCGCCACACCCCCACCCCCCGCCCAGCGCGCCCGACGCGCCGCCGAGCGCTGGACGCGCGCCCATCACCACCTCGCCCGATCCCTCGCCTCGCCTGACCTCTTCGTCGAGCTGACCCACGCCGCCGGCGCCCCCGATCAAGCCGCCGCCCTCCAGGCCCGCGCCCCCGACCTCTTCCTCGACCCCCACGGACACGCCCTCCTCGCCGCCTTCGCCCCCGACGCCCCCGCCGAGCCCTCGCGCGCCGAAGCCCACTGGGCCATCCTCCTCCACCCCGCTCCACCCCTCGCCCCCGCCGCCGCACGCTGGCGCCAACGCCTCGTCGAGCACGCCGCCCGCACCTTCACACACCTCGCCTCACCCCTCGACCCCCTCCAGAGCGACCTCGACGCCCTGCGCCAACCCCTCTGGTACGCCCAGCGCTTCACCCACGTCGCCGGTATGGCCGAGCCCCTCACCGTCGCCGTCATCGAGCAGGTCGTCGCCTGGGGCTGGACCCTCTACAAGACACGCACCGAGGACAAGCTCCGCGAGCTCACCCACGCCGCCCGACCCTTCTCCAACCACCTCGAATCCCTCCTCCTCCGCAACGAAGGCGCCTTCGGACGGCAGGCCCTCTGCGCCGACCTCCTCCTCTTCGTCGCTGACTTCGCCCCCCGAGACGAGCAGGAGCGCATCTTCCAGCGCACCCTCCGCATCTGCCCCGGACACCGCAACTCCCGCCTCATGCTCTCCTACCACCACCTCCAGACCGCCAACCTCCACCTCAACCGCCTCGACGCCTACGACCCCATCCGCGCCTTCACCCCAGGCGTCCAGGCCGATCTCCGCCAGGCCCTCCAGGACGCCCAGGACGCCATCCAGCGCGCCCGCGACGCCTTCCCCGAGAACGAGCGGCTCCCCGACTACGACCGACGACTCCGCCAAGCCCAGGAGAAGCTCCCGTGACCCCCCCGGGGCCGTAACGTCTGGCCTGCTCGGCCAGACGAACGGCCCCGGCCCCCCCCGTGACGGGGGGGCACCGACGGGTCGCTGGGGTCGCTGGGGACGCTGGGACGACGGGTCGCGACCGGTGGCGAGCGAGCGCAGCGAGCGAGGTCGGTGTCCCCCCGACACCGGGGGGACCGGCCCCGGTCCGCCGGCGAAGC
>CAUJGC010000566.1 GCA_963169075.1 Myxococcota bacterium | reverse complement strand
GGGAAGCTCCCCCAGACCCCCCTCTACGGGCTGAGGAGATCCTGGAGCGCCTCGCGGAGCTGGCTGAAGCGGAAGGTGTAGCCGAGGTCGAGGGCGCGCCTGGGGGTGGCGTTCTGGCCGCCGAGGAGGACCTCGGAGGCGTCTCCGGCGGCGAGCTTGAGGGCGAAGGAGGGGACGCGGAAGGCGGCGGGGCGCCGGAGGACCTGTCCGAGGACCTCCGCGAAGGTGTTCATGGTGACGGGGTGGGGTGCGACGCCGTTGAGGGGGCCGGAGGCGTCGTCGCGCTCAAGCACAAAGAGGATGAGGCCGCAGAGGTCGCGGATGTGGACCCAGGCCATGTGCTGCTTGCCGTCCCCGACGGGGCCGCCGACGAAGAGCTTGAAGGGGCGCGCCATCTGCTCCAGGGCGCCGCCGTGTCCGAGGACGATGCCGGTGCGGAGGGTGACGACGCGGACGCCGAGGTCCTGGGCGGCGAGGGCCTCGCGCTCCCAGTCGACGCAGAGCTGGGCGAGGAAGTCGTGTCCGGGCGGGGTGTCCTCGTCGGTGGGGAGGTCGCGGTCGCCGTAGTAGCCGACGGCGGAGCCGGAGATGAGGACGCGGGGCGGGCTGGCGGCCTGGGCGATGGCCTGGGTGATGAGGCGGGTGGAGAGGATGCGGGAGTCGCGCAGCTCCTGGCGGACGGCGTCGGTCCAGCGGTCGTCGAAGATGCCCTTCCCGGCGAGGTGGATGACGGCGTCTACGCCGTCGAGGTCGCGCTGCCAGGGGCCGGGGGTCTTGGGGGTCCAGGGTCGCCAGCGGACCCGGGGTTCTCGTCGGGCGGCGTCGTCGGGGTCGCGGGTGAAGGCGGTGACGGTGTGTCCGTGTTGGAGGAGGAGGGGGGTGAGGGTGGCGCCGACGAAGCCTGTGGCGCCGGTGAGGAGGATGTGCATGGTGAGGCTCCTGCGTGGTTTCGGGGCTCCATCGCGCCGCAGCGTCCAGGGGAGTTGACGCGAAGGGCGCGGGTGGGTCAAGATCCGAAGAGATGCCTCGGCGTCGCATGGGGATGCGAAGACAAGACGAGAGGGACGGGATGTCAGACGAGCGGACCCTGGAGCGGGATGGGCTGGTGGTGCTCACTTCGAAGCCCAACGCCCCGGAGCTACACAACCCGGATCTGGACCCGACGCCGCTGGAGGAGCGGACGTGGTCCTGGTGGAACCTGGCGGCGCTCTGGGTGGGGATGAGCGTGTGCGTGCCGACGTATCTGCTGGCGGCGTCGCTGGTGAAGGTGGGGATGAACTGGTGGCAGGCGATGCTGGCGATCCTGCTCGGGAACGCGCTGGTGCTGCTGCCGATGATCCTCAACGCCCACGCGGGGACGCGGTATGGGATCCCGTTCCCGGTGTTTGCGCGGGCGTCGTTCGGGGTGTTCGGGGCGCATGTGCCGAGCCTGGCGCGGGCGCTGGTGGCGTGCGGGTGGTTCGGCATCCAGACGTACATCGGCGGGGAGGCGATGAGCGCGCTGGTGGCGCTCTTGTGGCCGGGGTGGTTGGAGCTGGGGGGCGGTGCGCTCTTCCTTGGGCTCTCGCTGCCGTCGTGGATCACGTTCATCCTCTTCTGGTTGATCAACGTGTTCTTTGTGTGGAAGGGGACGGAGTCGATCAAGTGGCTGGAGAACATCGCGGCGCCGTTCCTGCTGGTGATCGGGGTGGCGCTGCTGTGGTGGGCGCTCTCGAAGGCGGGGGGTCTTGGGGCGGTGCTGGAGCGCTCGTCGTCGCTGGTGGAGGCGGGGGAGTCGAAGACGGGTTGGGCGTTCTTTGTGTCGGTGTTCCTGCCGGGGGTGACGGCGATGGTGGGCTACTGGGCGACGCTCTCGCTGAACATCCCGGATTTTTCGCGCTACTGCCGCAGCCAGCGGGATCAGGTGCTGGGTCAGCTGGCGGGGCTGCCGACGACGATGGTGCTCTTCTCGTTCATCGGGGTGGCGGTGACGTCTGCGACGGTGATCCTCTATGGGGAGCCGATCTGGGATCCGGTGAAGCTGGTGGTGCGCTTGAGCAAGGACTCGGGGTCGCCGTGGATCGCGTTCCTGGCGATGTTGGCGCTGGCGATCGCGACGCTCTCGACGAACATCGCGGCGAACATCGTCTCTCCGGCGAACTCCATCGCGAACGCGCTGCCGCGCTACATCTCGTTCCGGACAGGCGGGATGCTGGCGGCGGTGCTTGGGGTGGTGATGTGCCCGTGGCTGCTGCTGGACGCGTATGTGGGGTGGCTGGTGAGCTACTCGGGGCTGCTGGGGGCGGTGGGCGGGGTGTTGATCGCGGACTACTGGCTGCTGCGCCGCGCGCGCTTTGATCTGGCGGGGCTCTACGAGAGCCGGGGGCCGTACCGCTATGTGCGCGGTGTGAACCCGGCGGCGCTGGTGGCGACGGCGGTGGGGATCGGGGTGGTGCTCCTGGGCAAGTTTGTGCCGGCGCTGGACTTCCTCTTTCAGGGGGCGTGGTTCAGCGGGGTGGCGGTCTCGGGGGTGGTGTACTACGTCTGGATGAAGGTGAGCCCTCCCGGGGGCGCTCCGCCGGTCGCGGAGGGCTGAATGGCGGCTGAAGGCGAGGAGGCGCTGGCGGCGCTGCGGGCGCGTCTGGACGCGCTGGACGAGGAGGTGATGTCGCGGGTGGCGGCGCGGATGGCGCTGGTGGAGGAGATCGCGGCGTTGAAGGCGCAGGCGGGGCGTCCGGTGTTTGATCGTCGTCGTGAGCAGGAGGTGCTGGCGCGCGCGCGCGCCAGCGCGCGCCGCTTCGGGCTGCCGGAGCCTGTCGGGGAGGCGGTGATGGGTGCGCTGCTGGAGGCGTCGCACCGGGCGCAGGAGGTGGTGCTCCAGGCGGGGGAGTCGGCGTTGAGCGAGTCGCCGGGGCGTGTGTTGATCCTGGGCGGCGCGGGGTTGATGGGGCGTCGGCTTGGGGCGGCGCTCCAGGGTCGCGGTCATGCGGTGGATCCGCTGGATCGGGGGGAGGCGCTGGAGGCGGGGCGGATCCAGGCGGCGGACGTGGTGCTGGTGTCGGTGCCGATGGCGCAGGCGGAGGCGGTGGTGCGCGAGGTGGCGCCGCATGTGCGCGCGGACGCGCTGCTCTGCGACATCAACTCGTTGAAGGAGGGGGTGTGTCGGGTCTATGCGGAGGGGCTGGGTCCGAGCGAGGCGGTGGGGCTGCACCCGATGTTCGGCCCGACGGTGCAGACGCTGCGGCGGCAGAAGGTGGTGGTGTGCCCGGTGAAGGTGGGGCCGCGCTGGTCGTGGTGGGAGGGCGAGCTGCGGGCGCTTGGCGTGGAGCTGGTGGAGGCGACGCCGACGCGGCACGATCAGCTGATGGCGGTGGTGCAGGTGCTGGTGCACTTCCGCACGCTGGTGATGGGGGAGGCGCTGCGTCGGCTGGGGGTTCCCATCCGGGAGAGTCTGGACTATACGAGTCCCATCTACCGCCTGGAGCTGGCGGTGGTGGGTCGGCTCTTTGATCAGGACCCGGCGCTCTACGCCGAGATCGAGATGCAGAACCCACACGGCGCGGCGGCGCGGCGCTGCTTCGCGGAGGCCGCAGCGCGGCTGGGCGAGGTGATCGAGCGTGAGGATCGCGTTGAATTTGAGTGTACATTCAATGAAATAAGAGATTATTTTGATGGTTTTACCCAGGAGGCGATGGCCTTGAGCGATCTCATCATCGAGACGCTGGTGGCGCGGGCCTGAGCGGAGGAGGAGCGGAGCGATGGCGCAGGGCATGAAGCTGACGTGGCTGGGGCATGGGACGTTCCTGGTGGAGCTGGCGGGCGGCGAGCGGGTGTTGATCGACCCGTGGCTGGGCGGCAACCCGGCGTGTCCGGCGTCGTTCCATGAGGTGGAGGTGGACGCGATCCTGATCACGCACGGGCACGGGGATCACATCGGGGATGTGTTCACGGCGGCGGCGCGGTGTCGGGGTCCGGTGGTGGGGATCTACGATCTGACCTCGGGGCTGGGGGTGATGGGGGTGCGTGGGGAGCAGCTGGTGGGGATGAACAAGGGGGGGACGGTGTCGATCCTGGGGGGTGCGCTTCAGGTGACGATGGTGGACGCGCGTCACTCGTCGTCGTTCGCGGAGGAGGACGGTCGTCCGATCTATCTGGGTGAGGCGGCGGGCTTCGTGCTGACGCCTGCGGAGGGTGAGGCGCTCTATGTGGCGGGGGATACGGCGCTCTTTGGCGACATGGCGCTGATCCGGGAGCTCTACGCGCCGGTGGCGGCGATCCTGCCGATCGGGGATCACTTCACGATGGACCCGAAGGCGGCGTCGGTGGCGTGTCGCCTGCTTGGGGTGAAGGTGGCGGTGCCGGCGCACTATGCGACGTTCCCGCTCCTGCATGGGACGCCGGCGCAGCTTGCGGAGCACCTGGCGTCGTCGGGTCACTCGGTGGAGGTGCGCGCGCCCGCGGTGGGTGAGACGATCCAGCTTTGAGGGCGCGGTGTGTGCTTCAGGCTGGGACATTGTGACGCGGCGCGGCGCAGGGACTTGCGCCGCGCGCGCTCCTGGCTTATCGTGGCCGCTGACGTGGGTCGGCGTTTTGGCGAGACGAAGGGGACGAGGCGACGATGAAACCTGGTGATATGCTGGCCGGGAAGTACAAGATCGAGACAGAGCTGGGTCGCGGCTCCTTCGGCGCAGTCTATCGCGCGGTGCAGGAGCCCATCGGTCGGCTGGTCGCGATCAAGGTCCTCACGCCGAAGGGTAAGCTGGACGATGAGATGAAGAAGCGCTTCATGCGCGAGGCGAAGCTGTCCTCGCACTTGAAGAGCAACCATTGCATCAAGATCCACGACTTCGGTGACACCGACGGCCAGATGTACATCGTCATGGAGTACCTGGAGGGCCAGCCGCTGGATGTGCTGCTGCGCCAGACGGGGAAGCTGCCGCCGAAGCGTGTGAGCCACATCATCCGCCAGGTGCTGGACTCGCTGGGTGAGGCGCATCAGCTGGGGATCGTGCACCGCGACCTGAAGCCGGACAACATCTTCGTGTGCAACAACGCGACGCAGACGGATGTGGTGAAGGTGTTCGACTTCGGGATCGCGAAGGTGGTGGGCGGCTCGGAGCCGGGTTCGTTGAAGGAGACGCAGAAGCTGACGATGGTGGGCGGGACGGTGGGGACGCCGGCCTACATGTCTCCGGAGCAGTGCTGCGGTGAGAAGCTGACGCCCGCGAGCGACTTCTACTCGTTGGGCGTGGTGATGTACGAGATGCTGACGGGGATCATCCCGTTTGAGGACGCGAACCCGGTGCGCACGATGATGCGCCAGATCAACGAGTATCCGCCGCCGCTGGCGGACGACGTGGCCTCGACGGCGGTGGGTCAGGCGACGATGCGTGCGTTGGAGAAGCAGGCGGGGGATCGCTTCCAGACGGCGCAGGAGTTTCTGGACGCGCTGAAGGGTGATGAGGCGGACTCGGGGAGCAGCAGCGATCTCTTCTTCATGGCGGAGGGTGGCCGCGAGGGTGAGGCTGAGGCGACGGAGCGGGTGTTGCCGGTGGCGTCGCGCCCTCCGGGGCAGCCCGTCTCGCAGGCGCCTGCGGTGCCGACGCCGCTGCCTGGGCCTGGGCCGGTCCTGGAGGCGCCTGCGGCGGCGGCGCCGCCGGGCAACAGCAAGGTGTTGGTGCTGGTGGCGGCGGCGGCGGTGGCGGTGGCGCTCCTCCTGATGGTTGTGGTCATGCTGCTCTTCGTGCTCAAGGGTTGACGGGAGGCGTGGCCTCGACGGTGAGGGTGAGGCGTCCCTGTCGGTCGCGGCTCCGCGCGCGGAGGGTGCGCCCTGGGGCGTAGGGGGCCGCTGCGACGTCACCCTGGGGGTCGGGGGCGTGGGCGTCGTCGAGGACGGCGCGTCGCTGGGCGTCGCTGAGCTGGTTTTTGTACTTCAGGATGACGGTGTGGGTGCGTCCGGAGCGGACGTCCTGGAAGAGGAAGGCCTCCTCCAGCCAGGGGTGCGTCTGGGTGGTGGCGCGGAGGAAGGGGCGCTGCTCGACCTGGGCGTCGGTCCAGAGGGTGCGGAGGTGTTGCGTCGCCTGGGCGGTGGGGAGATCAAAGGCGGCGTCTACCCAGGCGCGGGGGAAGGGCGGGGCGTCGTCTGGTGTGGGGGAGCAGGCGGCGAGGAGGAGGAGGAGGGCGGCGAGGGGGTGGTGCGCGTCTTTGCTCTCTTTTTTTAGATATTTTGGCTTCATTTTATGCTTTTTTGTATTTTTTCGGCGCGCTCTCGCTCGCGTGCGGCGGCTTCGGGCCGTCCCTGGCGCTCGTAGCGGAGCGCGGAGAGTCGGTAGGTCTCGGCGCGGGCGTCGGGGTGGTGGAGGGTGAGGCGTTGGAGGTCGCGGAGGTCGGCGTCGAGGGTGTGAGCGCAGGCGGGTGCGGGCGGTGGTGTGCGGAGGCAGAGGCGTGCGCGCTCGGTGAGGAGGCCGACGTGGTGGGGGTGCTTGAGGAGCGCGCGCTGGGTGATGTCGAGGGCCTGGGCGGGGTCGTCGAGGGCCTGGGTGGCCTGGGCGCGGAGGAGTGGGGCTCGGGGGTCGTCGGGGTCGAGGCTCTGGAGGGCCTCGGCGTAGAGTGAGGCGAGGAGGGGGGCCTGGGCGCGGAGGGCGATGAGTGCGGCGATGTGGTGTGCCTCGGGGTCGTCGGGGTAGCGTCGCTGGAGCGCGACGGCGAGGTCGAGGGCTGCGGCGGTCTCTTTGCGGGCGTAGAGGTCCATGACGGCGGGCTGGATGAGGCGTGGTGGTGTGGAGCGGGCGCGGAGGTCGGCGGTGGGGAGCTGTGCGGCGGCTTCGCGGAGGAGGGGTGTGGCGAGGGTGGGGAGGTTGTCGAGGGCGGCGCGGTAGTGGTCGGCGGCGGCGGGGAGGTCGCGTCGTCTGGCGGCGTCGCGGGCGAGGACGATGTGGGCGGTGGGGTTGTGTGGGGCGCGGTGCGCGGCGAGGGAGGCGAGGTCGGCGGCTCGTCGGAGCGCGTCGTCGTCGCGCTCGCGGTCCCCGGCGCGCTGGAGGAGGAGGGCAGCGCGGGCCAGCTCCAGGGGGTCTGCGGGGGAGGTGTCGAGGGTGAGGGCGGCGGCGCGGCGGACCTGGGCGGTGGAGGGGTGGGGGGCGTCGGCGGGGCTGCGGCGGAGGTCTTCGAGGGCGGCCTCGCGCTGGAGGGCTCCTGGGGCGGCGAGGAGGCCGAGGAGGCCGAGGGCAGCGAAGGCGGCGAGGGCGGCGGGTGGGAGGAGGCGGTGCGGTGCGTTGAGGGTGAGGGGTGCGGGGCGGGGTGCGGAGCGGAGGAGCGCGGCGGCGAGGGCGATGGCGGGGAGGGTGAGCCCGGGGACGGCGAGGTTGAAGGAGGCGAGGGCGGAGGCGGCGTAGGCGGCGAGGGCGTAGAGCAAGGCGAGGCGCAGGCGCTGGTGTTCGGGGTGCTGCCTGGCGGGTCGGGGTCGCGCGGCGCCCCAGGCGACGGCGGCGAGGGCGA
>CAUJGC010000565.1 GCA_963169075.1 Myxococcota bacterium | reverse complement strand
GGCTTTGCCCGCCCGACGTTACGCCCCCGGGGGGGTCAGCGCCTCCAGGAGCTTCGCGTGGAGTCCGCCGAAGTCGGAGCCGGACATGGCGAGGACGACATCTCCGGGCCGGGCTTCGGCGGCGACGAGGGTGACGATGTCGTGGAGGTCGGGGACGAAGCGGGCGGGGATGCCCTGGGCAGTGAGGTCGTCTGCGAGGCGGGCGAGGTCGATCTTCTCGTCGCTGCGGAGGTGGGCGTCCTGCTTCCAGGGGGCGGAGAGGATGACCTGATCGGCGCGCTGGAAGGCGGCGAGGTAGTCGTCTTGGAAGCGGGCCATGCGGGAGGTGTTGCTCTTGGCCTCGAAGATGGCCCAGAGGCGTCGCGCGGGGAAGCGTTGGCGGAGGGCGCCGAGGGTCTCTCGGACGGCGGTGGGGTGGTGGGCGAAGTCGTCGTAGACGTCGACGCCGCCAGCGGTGCCGCGCAGCTCCTGGCGCTTGCGGACGCTCTGGAAGGCGGGGAGCCCGTCGCGGAGGCGCTCCAGGTCGGCGCCTGCGTCGAGGGCCAAGGCGAGGGCGCCGAGGAGGTTGCGGAGGTTGTGCGCGCCGAGGAGGGGCGAGCGCCAGCGTCCGAGGGAGGCGCCGCGGAGGAGGAGGGTGGCCTCGGTGCCCTCAGGGGTGTAGTGGATCTCGACGGGGTGGAGGTCGGCGTCGGGGGAGAGGCCGAAGGTGGCGACGGGGCAGCGGGCGCGTCGGGCGGCCTGGAGGGCGCGGTGGTCCTCGGCGTTGACCCAGAGGGAGCCGTCGGGATCGACGAGGGCGGCCAGCTCTTCAAAAACCCATTGAATCTCGTCTATATCTTGATAGATATCGCCGTGATCAAACTCGATGTTGTTGATGAGGGCGCGGTGGGGGGCGTAGTGCCAGAACTTGGGGACCTTGTCGAAGAAGGCGGTGTCGTACTCGTCGCCTTCGACGACGAAGGGGTCGCCGTGGTCGAGGCGGAAGTTGGCGTTGAAGTTCTGGACGAGGCCGCCGATCATGAAGCTCGGGGCGAGGCCGGCGCTGTAGAGGAGCCAGGCGAGGAGGGAGCAGGTGGTGGTCTTGCCGTGGGTGCCCGCGACGACCAGGGGGGTGCGCCCGGTGAGGAAGAGGGTGCGGAGCGTCTCGGGGAAGGAGAGGCAGGTGATGCCGCGGGCCAGGGCTTCGACGGCCTCGGGGTTGTCGCGTCGGCAGACGTTGCCGACGACGACCAGGTCGGGGGCCCAGTCGAGGTGCTCGGGGAGGTAGCCGCGCTGGATGGTGATGCCGCGGGACTCCAGCCAGGTGGACATGGGGGGGTAGGCGTTCTGGTCGGAGCCGCCGACCTGGTAGCCGGCCTCGACGAGCATCCCGGCCAGGGAGCCCATGCCGGTGCCGCAGATGCCGATGAGGTGGACGCGGCGGATCGTCGGCGGGAGCGGGGGCAGCTCCCGGCGGTGCGGTGCGGTCATGGGGGCCTCTCAGAGCAGGAGCGGGTCGTCGGTCTCGATGAGGATCTCGCCGACCAGGATGTCGTCCAGCATGGGGAGGCCGGACTCGATGAAGCGGCGGAAGGCGGCGCGCTGCGGGTCGCTCAGGGCGTCGAAGGCGACGCCGACGCCGCGCTCCGAAGGCGGCTCCTCGACCACGCGCGCGACGGTGCCGGGCAGGGAGAACTCCGAGCCGTCGTCCGGGTGGATCAGCACCACGACGACCCGCGTCCCGGGGGCCGGGGCGACGTCGGTCTGGAGGAAGGTGCCCCCTTCGGAGAGGTCCCGCGTGAGCATGGCGTACATGGTGTCCACGCTGGGGATCTGCGCGCGGAGGGTGATGAGGGTGCGGGGGTGCGCCCGGCGGATGGGCTCCAGCACCGCGCGGGCCAGATCGGCGGGGCTGCCGCCTGCGGCGGCGTCATGGGTGGCCTCTGCGGACGCGATGAAGTCCTCCCAGGCCTCGCGGGCGGCGTGCCCCAGGCCGTAGAGGTTGAGCCCCATGCCGGGGATGCGCCCGCGCTCGGCGGCCTCTTCGACGCTCAAGCGGTGGGCCACCATCGCGAGGATCTTGAGGTGTTGTCGGGTGTTGGGCAGGACGATCTCCACCTGGAGGAGCTGCCGGAGCGCGAAGGGCGAGTCGGTGCGGATGAAGATCCCGGCGTAGCTCACATCTTCGGTGAGGTACTCCTGGGGGGGCAGCGCGCCGCCCAGCACGCGGATGGGGAGGCGGAGCGGGATGCGGCGATGGCGACGCTTTTCTTTCGATTCAGAGGTCATTCGGTGCTACCTTGACGCGCGCCGGGCCTCCTTGGCCCAACCGTGCGCCTATTATGAGCCACCGCGCGCCCATGTCCAGCCCCCAGCGCGCCTCGCGAGACCCCATGGACGACGCGCCCCACGAACCTGAAGCCCCCAGCCCCCCCGGACGTCTCTCCCCGGGACGCGCGCTCGTCCTCTACGCGATCTTCGCCGCCGTGGCCTGGGGCGCCAGCGCCTGGATCCTCGACCGCCCTCCCCTCACCTCGCCGGAGGCCGCCGGCCTCCTCCCGCTCCACCTCCGCGCGGCCTGGGGCGCCGGGGTGGGCGTCGCCGTCGTCCTCCTCGACATGGCCCTGGAGCGCCTGATCCCGGCGCTGCGGCGCATGGGCGAGGCGATGCGGGAGGTCATCGGCCCCCTCACCACCCCCCACGCCGTCCTCTACGCCGTGACCTCCGCGCTAGGCGAGGAGCTGCTCTTCCGAGGCTTCGCCCAGGCGTGGCTCGGCATCATCCCGGCCTCCCTCTTCTTCGGGCTGCTGCACATCGGCCCCGACCGACGCCTCTGGCCCTGGCCGCTGCTGGCCTGCGCGATGGGCTTTGCGTTCGGGGCGCTCTTCGACTATACAGGCGATGTGCTCGCTCCCGTGTTGGCCCACTTCACAATCAACTATTTCGGGTTCATGCGTCTACGCAGAGCACATCAGGTGAAGGCGCCCCCGCCCTCATCGGATCCACCGCGTTGACGCAAAGGAGCACGCAGGGCTTCCCGATGGACGGGCGCTACCACTCAGCCATGGCCTTCATCCTCACCGTCGAGAAGAGCATCTTCTTCTGGGTCCTGGCCATCACCTTCTTCTTCAGCGTCGCCGTCGTCGCCGTCCTCTCCCGAGGGCGGCAATGGTACGAGCTGATCTGCATGTTCTTTGTCGTCTACGTCCTCAGCCTCTTGATGGCGAGCGCCATCTTTGACCAGATCGTCGGCATCCCCTTCGCCAAGCTGGACACGGTCGTCGTGCCCTGACCCCCCCGGCCCCGTAACGTCCTGCTCCGCTGCGCTTCACAGGACGAACGGGGCCGGTCCCCCCCGTAACGGGGGGACACCGACGGGTCGCTGGGGGCGGTGGAGGTCGCTGGGGGGCCGGGTCGCGAGCGGTGGCGAGCGAGCGGAGCGAGGGAGGTCGGTGCCCCCCCGTCACGGGGGGGGCCGGGGGCGTTCGTCCGGCCGAGCAGGCCGGACGTTACGCCCCCGGGGGGGTTGCCGTCACGGGGGGGGCCGGGGGCGTTAGTCGGGTAGGGGGTTTGCCGCCCGACGGTACGCCCCCGGGGGGGTCACCGCCACCAGGGACATAGCGGGGAGTCCCCCCAAGTCGGAGCCCGGCAAGGCGAGGGCGA
>CAUJGC010000564.1 GCA_963169075.1 Myxococcota bacterium | reverse complement strand
TCCTGTGACGCGAAGCGCTGCAGGACGTTTCGGAGCCGGGGGGGTTGCCGTCACGGGGGGGACCGGCCCCGTTGCTCCTGTGAGCGAAGCGATACAGGAGCTTACGGGGCCGGGGGGGTTGCCGTCACGGGGGGGTCACGGGTTGATCTGCGAGAGGATGTCTTTCGCGGCTTTGGAGCGATCGCGCGTGGAGGCGAGGGCCTCTTCGCGGACGATCTGGTGCTTGTTGAGGTGGGGGAGGTAGTGGAGGTCGAGGCGAGGTCCGGGGAGGATGTAGATGCCGAAGAGGTAGACGAGCTCTTTGAGGCGGAGGACGAGGTCGTCGGGGAGGTGGCACTGGCCGTGGGTGAAGAAGTAGAGGACGATCTCCTTGCGCTCGGTCTCTTTGAGGCGTCGGCAGTGGTTGAGGACCTCTTCGAAGACCTTGCGGTAGTTGCGTCCGCGCTCGGAGCGGAAGGAGAGGAGGTAGGGGACGGCGTGTGCGTCGGCGCCGACGCGCATGGGGTCGTAGAGGCGCGAGTCGAAGAAGCGGAAGAGGGGCTTCTCCTGCTGGATGATGAGCTTCTTGATCATGGCGAGGGCGACGCCGCGGGCGAAGACGGTGCGTCGTCCGCGCATGGAGGCGGAGGCGTCGATGAGGAGGTAGTGGATCTTCTGCTCCTCTTCGCGGGCGCGCTCGCGTGCGTAGAAGTAGAGCTCGTTGTCGATGAACTTCTGGAGGAAGATCTCCTCATCGTAGGCGAACTCGGTGAGCATGAGGTTGTCGAGGGAGCCGATGCGCTCGAGGCCGTCGAAGCCGTCCATGGAGAAGGTCTGTGCGTCCTTGAGCTTCTTGGTCTCGAGGACGGAGGGGATGATCTGGAGCGAGAAGTTGACGATGTCGTTGACCATGGGGACGGTGAAGAGGCCCATGAGGTCCACCAGCTCCAGGGGCGTGGAGCCGAAGTCGGCGCCGCCGAACATGCCGAGGAGGCGGAGGGTGTCGAGGTCGATCTGCTCGGCGGCGTGCCGGACCTGCATGGCGAGGCCGAGGAGGGTGGCGTAGAAGCGGTAGAAGTAGGTCCAGTCGTCGCTGGCGAGGGCGTGGTGCGGGGCGTTGGGCTCGTAGTGTTCGGCTTCGAGGGGGAGGAGCTCGCGGAGCCAGGTGTTCTTGCGTGCCTCGGGCCAGTCGCGGTGGACGAGCATGAGGATCTTGGCGAGGAGGACGGCGATGATGTCGTCGGAGAGTCGCCAGGCGCGTGAGCGGGTGACGACCTCGGAGCTGGCGAGGCGCTGGAGGAGGTCGGCGTAGCGCTCCAGCTGGGCGATGAAGTCGGGGTGCGCGCCGATCTGGGCGAGGCGGGGTCGGTCGAGGGAGACGGCGCCGACGTCCTGGGGCGGGTAGGCGAAGAGGCAGCCGAGGTCGTGGACGACGACGTAGGGGAGGTGGACGCCGAGGCGGTGGAGGAGGTTGTGCCAGGAGGCGGCGCGGAGGCGGACGACGGCGTTGGTCGTAGGGATGCCGCGCAAGGCGAGGCCGGCGACCTGGAGTTGGGCGTAGCTCATGGCGTCGGGGTGGCTCCTGGGGGGTCAGATGAACTTGCTGGAGTCGAAGAGGGCCTGGAGCATGCGGTCGACGCGCTGCTGGATCTCGGCGGCGGCGGGGGAGTGGAGCTGGGCGAGGGCGGTCTTGATGTCGTTGAGGTTCTTGAGCTGGGAGAAGAGCTGGATGTCGCTGAGCTGCTCGCCGCTGGAGAGGACCTCCTCGATGAGGCGGACCTCCTGGATGAGGTCTTCGAGGCGGGCGCCGGGGCCGCTCTTGCGGGCGACCTGGGGGTTGGCCTGGTAGAAGCGGTCGAGGACGGGGTCGATGATGTCCTTGAGGATGTCGCGCTGGTCGAGGTTGTTCCAGATGTGCTTGAGGATGAAGAAGTCGGACTCGTCGGGGGAGGTGCGTCCGTCGAAGATGGCGGAGGCGGCAAAAAGCTTGAGGAGCTTGATGACGCGGCGGTCGGAGATGGAGACGCCCTCGTTGCGGATCTGGAAGGTGAGGGCCTTGTATTTTGATATGAATTCGGGTGAAAAGTTGAGATAACCCGGGAGGGCGCCGTGAAGCTCGCGCAAGGCCTGTCCGGAGAGGAGGGGCTGGGTCTGGGCGGCGCCGGCCTGGGCGTGGAGCTTGGCGACCTCCTGGGCGATGCCCTTCTCGATGAGGCCGTGGAAGTGGTAGCTGTCGAGGTTGTCGCTGTAGACGCGGAGGAGGAAGCGGTCGTAGATGGCTTCGAGGGCGTCGTCGGCGGGGACCTCGTTGCTGGCGCCGTAGAGGCTGAGGAGGGGGACGCGGAGGAGCTGGGAGCCGTTGGCGAAGCGTCGCTCGTTGAGGAGGGTGAGGAGGGCGTTGAGGATGGCGCTGTTGGACTTGAAGACCTCGTCGAGGAAGACGATCTCGGCGGTGGGGAGCATGCCCTCGACGCGGCGCTGGTAGGTGCCCTCGCGGAAGACGCGGATGTCGACGGGGCCGAAGAGCTCGTTGGGCTCGGTGAAGCGGGTGAGGAGGTACTCGAAGTAGACGGCGCCGAGGAGCTGGGAGAAGTTGCGGATGAGGGCGCTCTTGGCGGTGCCCGGAGGTCCGATGAGCACCAGGTGCTCCCCCGCGATGGCGCTGATGATCATCAGGCGTATCACCTCGGTTTTATTCAGGAAGCTCGAGTTCATGATCGAGGCGACCTGACGGAAGCGTGCCATGGTCTGCTGCATGGGGGGTGTTCTCCGGTGAGGGGGCGCCCTGCGGGCGCCGGGACGACGACGGGCCGAGGGTAGGCCGGGGCACCTGGGGCGTCAAGCCCTTGCGCGCGGCGCGAGGGTGCCTAAGGTGGAGGTGTTGGGCCACCCCCTGGAGCGGAGGAGGAGTCGATGTCCCATGAAGATGTGCAGGAGCTGAAGACGCAGGCGTCGGTGGAGTCGCTGATGAGCCCGGAGGGCGGGGCGGCGCTGATCGACTTCTGGGCGCCGTGGTGCGGTCCGTGCCGCGGCTTTGCGCCGACCTTCGAGGCGGCGGCGGGGCGCTGGCGGGAGGAGCCGGTGCGCTTCTTCAAGCTGAACACGCAGGATCACCCGGAGCTGGCGGCGGCGTTCCACATCCGCTCGATCCCGACGTTGATCTACGTGCTCAACGGCGAGATCCAGGACGTGCAGATCGGCGCGCAGCGCCCGGAGGCGCTGGAGGAGGGGATCGCGGTGCTGCTCTCGAAGGCGCGCGGGGAGTCGTTCTGGCACCGGCTGCTTGGGAAGCACCGCAAGGGGTCGGCGTAGGGGGTGCGCGGCGCGCGGCGCTTGGGTGCGCGGCGCGTTTGGCCCTATAAAGGGAGGCGGAGGGCGCGCCCGGGGTGGGCGCGCCGTAACGTCCAGGTGGAGGAGCCTCGCATGCCGCTGCTTACGGATCGGTCCAGCGCCTTTCAGGTCGTCGCGAACCTCTTGATGGAGGCCCCGGTGGAGACGCTGAAGCTCCAGGGGCTCCTGTATCACGACACGTTCGACGAGGTGCGGGTGGATCAGCTGGAGGGGCCGACGGCGGTGCTGCTGCGCTCGGGGCGCTTCCACGCGTTCTTCGCGCTGGACGAGCGGCAGGGGAGGGCGCTCCTGGGGGAGCTGGACTGGAGCGCGCCGCAGGCCTTCAGCGGGCTGCACGAGATCTATGTGGACTGGGTGGCGGATCGGGCGCCGATCACGTGGACGAACCCGTGCGACCAGTACCACCTGCCGGACACGGGGACGGTGATGGAGGATCTCTTCGCGGCGCGGGGTGACGACGCGCACATCCTGGAGCCGAGCCCGGAGCACGTGGATCTGATCCTGGAGCACTGGCCCTACGGGGACGTGGACAACGGGGCGGATCGCCGGCACATCGAGGAGCGGATCGCGTCGGGGATCACGACGGGGTGGGTGGAGGATCACCGGCTGGTGGCGTGGGCGATGACGCATCAGGATGGCTCGATGGGCTATCTGCACACGCTGGCGGGGTATCGGGGGCAGGGGATCGGGGGGAAGATCCTGGCGGACCTGGCGCTGAAGGTGTGGAATCTAGGCTTGACGCCCTTTGGGCATGTGGTGTCGGACAACCGGGCGCCGACGCCGCTCCTTGGGCTGCTGGGCTTTGAGCGTCACCCGGACCGCTTCGTGTGGCTGGGGACGGCGCCTGCATGAGGCGACGCGCCTGGGTGCTTGGGGCGGTGTGCGCGGCGTGGCTGTGGGGGTGCGAGGCGCCGCCTGCGGCGGCGCCTCCGGCGGCGCTCCCCGGGGATCGGGTGTCGGCGTCGGCGTGGCTGGACGGGGCGCTTGGGGTGCTGTCGCGGGAGTACTCCGAGAGCAGCATCAAGGCGCAGGACATCGATCGGACGACGAGCGCGGTGCTGACGCTGGAGGGTCACGAGCTTGGGCTCCTGGAGCCGGCGCTGGTGGCGGAGCTGCGCCGGGGTCGTCCGCCGCTCTTCACGCGGGGGGAGGGGTTGAGCGGCGCAGGGGAGGCGCTCTGGGGGGAGCTGCGGGAGGTGTGGTCCCACGGGCTGCCGGCGTCGTCGTTTCAGGTGCGCCGCCTTGGGGAGGAGCTGGAGCGGCTGGACGAGGATCGGGCGGGCAGCGAGGGGCTGACGCTGAGCGAGGCGTCTCGTCTGGAGCTGGTGGACAAGCTGACGCGAGGCGAGGCGCCGCGTCCGCAGGAGCTGGCGCGGCGGATGGTGACGCCGGGGACGCCGCTCTTCGAGCCGGGGCTGGGGAGCGAGGTGGAGCAGCTCCAGCGGGCGCGGGAGCGTCGGCTGCGCCGGCTGGCGCGGATCGAGGTCTTGATGACCGACGCCTGGGTGCGCTACGCGCTGGAGATGGAGGCGGCGCGGCGGTGCGGGCTGGGGGGGCGGCTGCCGTGGTCCCGCTGGGATCGGGAGGCGGCGGGGCCGACGCTGCGGGTGTGGGCGGAGCTGATGGGGCCGACGCGGGGGCAGCTCTGCCTGCACGCGCGGGTGGAGGTGTTGACGGCGTCGCTGGAGGGTTGGCGAGGCGACGCGGCGGGGGCGCGGCGTTTTCTGGCGGGGATGGCGCCGGACGCGGCGGACTATCAGGTGCTCCGCGAGGCGCTGCGCCGCTACGGGGAGGAGGCGCGGCGCGGGGGAGGGCGCAGGCGGGAGGTGCTGCCCTTTGTGGAGGCGTCGTTCGGTGCGGGGGAGTCGGGGGAGGCGGTGTCGGCGCTGCGGGGGCGGCTGGTGGAGGAGGGGCTGCTGGGGGAGGCGGCGGGGGTGTGGGACGCGGCGGCGGAGGGCGCGGTGGCGCGGGCGCGGGTGCGCTACGGGCTGCCGTCGCGGGGCGGGGTGGACGCGGCGCTGGTGCAGCGGCTGAACGCGCCGCCGGAGGTGTGGCTGCGCCGGATCGTGCGCAACCTCCAGCGCTGGCGGCTGGTGCCGTTGGAGCGGGATCCGACCTATGTGCTCTTGAACGTGGCGTCGGGGGTGGGGGAGGTGGTGAGCAGCGGGCGGCGGCGCTTCGTGTTCCGGGCGGCGTGGTCGGAGCGTCCGACGCCGGGGCTGCGGGCGATCTGGCTGGACGCGGTGTCGGCCTCCCAGGAGGGCGTGGTGACGTTGCGCGGCGAGGATGGGCGGGAGGTGCGGCTCTCCCCGGAGGGGGTGGCGTGCGCGGGGTGCTTGCGGGTGGAGCGGCCGCTGGAGGTGGCGCAGCACCTCCTGGGGTTGACGGGGCGCGGCGGCGCGGAGGTGCGCGGCGGC
>CAUJGC010000563.1 GCA_963169075.1 Myxococcota bacterium | reverse complement strand
GCTGGAAAGCCCGGGCCGGGGGCGTGGGGCCCCCCGGCCCGGGGGGGGGGGGGGGGGGGGGGGGGGGGGGGGGGGGGGGGGGGGGGGGGGGGGGGGGGGGGGGGGGGCCGGGGGGGGGGGGGGGGGGGTGGCGGCGGCTTTGGGGGGTGGGTATGGGGTGTTTCGTCGCCTCTACTACGGCCTCTGGCTGCCGCACACCTACTACGCGAAGCAGGGGTCGGGGTTTGAGGTGGAGCACCTGGGGGCGCTCTGGGGGCAGGGCGCGAGCGTGGGGGAGGTCGCGCTGGCCGGGGTGGGGCTGGCCGGTGCGGTGTGGTTGGCGTGGCGTCGTCGGAGCGCGGCGCCGCTGCTGGCGACGCTGGCGCTGCTCTTCTTTGTGGGGCGGGTGATCGTGGACTGGATGCCCAACCAGCGCCACCTGCTGCCGCTCTGGCTGGTGGCGCCGCTGGTGGCGGCGGCGGCGCTTCAGGCGTCGTGGGAGGCCACGCGAGGCGAGGGGCGAGGACGCCGCGCGGCGGGCTGGGCGGCGGGGCTGGGGGTGGCGTCGGCGCTGGTGTGGGCGTCGTGGTCGCAGGCGTCGCTGGACGCGCGCTTCAGCCCCTTTGACTTCCGGACGCACGGGCGCGGGGTGGCGTGGACGCGCCCCAAGAGCGCAGCGGCGGCGCAGGACGCGCTCAGGGCGCTCCGGGGGGAGCCGCTGCCGCATGTGGCGGCGATGGGCCCCTACCAGCACGGGATGATCACGCAGCTCTATCGGCTCCTGGAGTCCGACGCGCGGCCGCTGGAGGCGACGTGGTATGTGGGCCGCGACATCGGCCGGGTGGGCTACCTGGCGCCGGTGCAGGTGGCGGAGACGGACGGGCTCTTCACGCCTGCGGTGGTGGCGGACGCGGGGTGGCGGGAGCGCCGCGCGGTGTCGCCCGAGCTGGTGGAGGCGATCTTCTCCAGGCCGGTGGTGATGACGGAGCTGCCCGATGCGTGGCCGGGCGCGCTGCGCGCCTCGCCCTGGGCGGCGCGCTACGCGCCGCTGGGCGGGCGGTGGACGTGGGTCCGGGCGCGGGAGGGGCAGCCGCCCTCACCCGCCGCGATCCTGGCGCGCTACCGCGCGGCGCGGGAGAAGCTGCCGACGGCCTACACCGTGATGACGCTCTACGGCGAGGGCGTGGGAGAGGCGTTGGAGCGCCGCCTCGCCTTGGTGGAGCGCGCCGCGGGGCAGGGCGGGGCGGCAGCCCTCGCCGCCCCGCCGCCGGGGTTGGTGGGCGGGCCGGTGACGTTGGACGGGGTGATCGTGCTGCATGGGTGCGCGGCCCCCGGCGCGGCGCCGCCGGGGGCGCGGGTCGAGGTCACCTGCTATTGGGAGTCTGTAGGCGACGTAAAGCGTGAATACACGGTTTTTGTTCATGCGGAGGGGCCTGGTGGGCGCTTCCTGGCGGATCATCCGCCGTCAGGCGGGCTGATCCCGACCTCGCGCTGGGGGCGCGGGCAGGTGTTGGCGGACACCTTCGAGGTGGTCATCCCGCCAGGGCAGGGGGCGGGGCCTGCGCGGCTCTTCGTGGGGCTCTTCGAGGGCGGCTGGCGCGCCCGCATCCAGGAGGCGGCCCGAGGGGACGGGAAGGATCGAGCGCTGGGGCCGGTGATCGAGGTGAGCAAGCCTTAGCTTAATAGATCTTGAGATATCTCTTCTTGATGGTCAGCTCGCGCCCCGAGCTGGGGAAGAAGACCGTGACGGAGGCCATGTCGCCGTCGCCTGCGACGGCGGTGATCGTGCCGAAGCCCTCGCGGGTGTGGGAGGCGGTGCGGCCGACGAGGTCTTCGTCTTCGGGCGCTTCGGGGCGTTGGCGCGCGCCGCGCCGGAGCGGCGGGGCCGCGGCGAGGTCGTCGTCGTCGTAGACGACGCGCGGGGTGTCGTCTTCGGGTTCGGGGGGTGGGGCGGGGGTGGGGCGGCGGAGGGCGAAGAGGTCGGTCTGGAGGGCGGCGGCGGCCGGGGGCTCCTCGGCGGCGCGTGGGCGGGCCTGGCGGCGGAGGGTGGGGGCTGGGGCGGCGGCCTGGAGGGCGGCGTGGAGGGTGGTGCGCCGCTCCTGGATGGCCTGGAGGGTGGGGCGTCGGCGGTGGGGGTTGGGGTCGACGCCGGGGTCGTCGTCCGCGGGGAGCTGGCTCAGCTCGTCGAAGTCGCCGCCGCTGCGCTGGGCGGGCGGCTTGCCCCAGAGGAGGTCGCGCTCGGCGCTCTCGCGGGACACCTCCAGGGTCTGGGGAGGGAGATCCCCGAGGAAGGAGGAGGGCCAGGCGAGCTGCTCCTTGCCGTAGAGGCGCCGGACCTTGGCGTTGGTCAGGGCGAGCTGCTTGCGGGCGCGGGTCATGGCGACGTAGAGGAGGCGCCGCTCCTCGTCGAGCTTGTCCATGCGGTCGGGGGCGTCGCGGTCGCGCTCGCGGAGGAGGGGGATGAGCCCCTCCTCGACCCCGACCACCCAGACGGCGTCGAACTCCAGGCCCTTGGCGGCGTGGATGGTCATGAGGGTGATGGGGCGGGCCTGGAGGCGGCGGGCCTCGGGCTCGTCGCCGTGGACGGTGTCGTTCTGCTGGACGAGGGCGGAGCGCTCCAGGAAGTCCACCAGGGTCGCGGGCTGGCCCTGGGCCTCGGCCTCGCGCTCGAAGTCCTGCATGGCGGCGACCAGCTCCCAGAGGTTCTGCTTGCGGTCCTCGGCGCTCTGGGGCTCGGTCTGCTCCAGCCAGGCGACGAAGCCGGTGCGGTCGATGACGGCGGCGGCGATGACGCTCGGGGGGACACCGGCGAGGATGTCGCGGCGGAGGTCTTCGAGGAGCTGGTAGAGGTCGCGGAAGGCTTCGAGCTGCTTGCCCTTGAAGGTGCCGTCGTCCAGCGTGGCCTGCGCGATGAGGCCGATGGCCTCATAGAGCGTGGCGTCGGGGCCGAGGGAGGCCGCCAGCGCGTCGAGCCGATCCAGGCTCTTGTCCCCGATGCCGCGCCGGGGGACGTTGATGATCCTGCGTAGATCCAGGGAGTTGGCGGGGTTGAGCGCCACCTTGAGGTAGGCCAGCAGGTCCTTGATCTCGCTCCGCGCGTAGAAGCTCACCCCGCCGACGATCTGGTAGGGGAGGCCCTGGGCGCGGAACTGCTCCTCGATCTGGCGGCTCTGGGCGTTGGTGCGGTAGAAGACCGCGCACTGATCGTAGTCGATCCCGCGCATGGCGGCGCGCTGGATGCCGCGGGCGACCCAGGTCGCCTCCTCCCGGCTGTTGTGTCCGGTGAAGATCTGCACCCGCTCGCCGCCGCGCTGCTCGGTCCAGAGCGTCTTCTCCCGGCGCTGGGTGATGGGGGCCACGACGGCGCCGGAGGCGTCCAGGATCATCTGGGTGGAGCGGTAGTTGCGCTCCAGCTTGACGATGCGCGCCTCGGGGAAGTCGGCCTCGAAGTCGAGGATGTTGCGGACGGTCGCGCCGCGCCACCGGTAGATCGCCTGATCGTCGTCGCCCACCACCACCAGGTTCCGCTCCTCGCCGCAGAGCAGGCGCAGCAGCTCGTACTGGACGGGGTTGGTGTCCTGGAACTCGTCCACCATGAGGTAGACCCAGCGGCGCTGGGTCTGGCGTCGGACGGCGGGGTGGCTCCGCAGGAGGCGCACCGCCTCCAGGATCAGATCCCCGAAGTCGAGGCTCTGGTTGCGCCGCAGCTCCAGCTGGTACGCCCGGTAGATCCGGGCGTCCTCCTCGGCGCGCGCGCCGATGGCCTCCTCTTCGAGCTGATCCGGGTCCAGGCCGCGGTTCTTGGCGTCGTCGATGGCGTTGGAGGCGCCGCGGACCACCTCGGGGGTGGCCTCGATCTCCAGCGACACGATGGCGCGCTTGAGGAGGGCCAGGTGATCGTCGTCGTCCACGATGGAGAAGCGCGGGTCCAGCCCCGCCTGCTCGGCGTACATCCGCAGGAAGCGCGCGCAGAGGGCGTGGAAGGTGCTCAGGGTCGGGCTCCCCCGCTCCCCGGCCCCCAGGCCGTGCAGCAGGTGGCGGACGCGCTCCTGCATCTCGCCCGCGGCCTTGTTGGTGAAGGTCACCGCCAGGATGCGCTCCAGCGGCACGCCCAGGTTGACGTGCAGGTGCGCGATCCGGTGCGTGATCACCCGCGTCTTGCCGCTCCCGGCGCCCGCCAGGATCAGGAGCGGCCCCTGATGGTGCATCGCCGCCTCGTATTGCTCCGGGTTCAACAGCGGCTTCAGATCCAGCTTCACGGCGTCACCTCCTCGTTTGCCCCGCGCGCACTCTACTGCACCTCTGTTGAGCTTGCCAAGAGGGTTGATGGGGGCGGGGCGGCGTGATGTTTGTTTGGTTTTATTGTGTTTTTATGTTTGTTTTTTATTGTTTTATTGGGTGCCTCCGGCGGCCGGGGGCGAGCCGCCCCCGGCCCCCCATGAGATTTGATCTTCGCGAGAGCAGGCGCTAGGCATAGAGGGCGCTGCGCTGCGCGTGATGAGCCTGAGACGAGAGGACCGGATGCGTCGCTTGAGCCTGGTGGTGTTGCTGGTGGGGGCGCTCCTTGGGGTGGCCTGTGAGGAGAGCGCCGCGCCGGGTGGGGTGAGCGTGCGGACCTCGCCTGGGCTGGACGAGGTGATCGCGGACGAGACCGCGCTGGTCGGGGTGCTGCGGGATCTGGCGAGCGGCGAGCCCGTGCCCGGCGGGCGGGTGTGGACCGAGCCCGCCAGCGTGTCGGTCCTCGCGACGGCGCAGGGCGAGTTTGTCCTCCAGGGCGACGCGGTGCGCGGCGGGCGGACCTACCGGGTCTGGGCCGAGGCCGCCGGGTACGAGCCCGCCAGCGTCGTGGTGCTGGCCCGCCAGGGCGTCGTCCAGCGGGCCGACCTCCTCCTGGCGGCGGAGGGGACGCTCGGGGCGATCCGCCCGCTGGAGCGCACCGCGACGCTCCACAAGACCACCCACCTCCTGCCGCAGCGCGTCATGAACGCCGGCGCGACCCCCTCGCGGGTGCGCGTGGAGATCCCGGCGGAGGCGACCTGGCTGGCGGCGACGCCGCCCGCCGAGCCCCTCGCGCCCGGCGCCACCGCCGAGGTCCGCCTCGCCCTCCACGCCGAGGACGTCTACGCGCGCTGGTCCTCGCCGGAGGCCCCGCGGCTGCTCTCGACGACGGTGGAGCTGGTGGACGACGCCGGGGGCCGGACCCCGCTGCGGGTGGTGGCGACGCTGGGGGAGGAGGCCACGCTGGTCTTTGAGGAGATCACCGACGAGAAGGAGCAGCCCGACTGGTTCAACCGCATCACCACGTCGGCCTTCGCCCGCATCGACGGCGAGCCGCTGCGCTACGCCGAGGTGGAGCTGACCCTCGTGCGGACGACGGGGCAGCGCGTCACCCGCCGGGCCTGGACCAACGGGCGAGGCGAGATCAGCCAGGAGGTGCTGCGCGGGGGCGGGCCGGTGCTGCCTGAGCAGGGCTTCACGATGGAGGGGCGCCTGGTGGCCTACGGCGCCTCGGCCGAGACGGGGTATTTCTTTGGGCGCGAGGGGATCTGGCCCGCGTCAGCGACGCTGACGCAGGTGACCCCGGACCCGCTCCGCCCCGGCCAGCCCGTCGAGGTGCTGCTCCAGATCCTGGACGAGGAGGGGCGGCCCTGGCCCTACCCGGAGGAGGTGACCTTCGTCCTCTACGACGACGCCAACCAGACGGTGGATCGGCTGGAGGATCAGGCGGTCCCGGCAGGCGGGGTGTGGCGCCACACCGTCACGCCGCCTGCGCTCGGGAGCTACCGGGTGGACGTCAACCTGCCAGGGCAGATGGTGGCGCGGCTCAACCTGGAGGTCGTGGCGGCGGAGCGCCTCCCGGTCGCCCTCCAGCTCCAGCTGGACTACCCGGGCAGCGACGCAGGGCTGGGGCCGGAGGCGGGCCCCGAGGGCGGCCTGACCGCCGCCCTCAAGCTGGTGGACGCCGACGGGGTCGGGGTGGAGGGGTGGACGGTGCGCGCCGATCTGGAGGGCTTCGCGGAGGCGGAGGGGCTCACCGACGGCGACGGCGAGCTGGCGCCCTTCACGGCGCAGGTGCCGGAGGCCGGTCCCTACACGCTGCGGGCGCAGGCGAGCCACCCGGACGGGCGCCTGGGGCCGGAGCTGACGACGGAGCTGGTCTTCCGCTGCCCGGAGGGGACCTTCTGCGCGAACCGCTGCGTGGGCGCGGACCTGCCGCCGGACGGCGGCGGCTGCGCGCGCCTGGATTTGCTCCCGGACATCGGGCGCTCGGGGGTGATCCCGCTGGGGTACACGCTCTTCGCAGGGGACGGGCTGCCGCTGGACGTGGAAGCCCAGGTGTGCTGGGGGCTGAGCGGCATGATTCAGGAGGCGACGTGCCTCCCGGCGGCCCAGGCGCGCCTTCAGGACGCGCTGGGCGGGGAGGGCGTCCTGCGCCGCGAAGCCTTGTCTGAAGGCGCCGAACACACCTTCCTCTGGGACTCTCAGCTTGATCTGGGGCACCGCACAGCGCAGGGCGTGCATGTGCGCCTGCGGGCGCGCCGCGGCGAGGTCTCGACCGGGTGGTCGGTCTCTCCGCCGCTCACGGTGCGGAACGGGGTGGCGTTCGGGGCGCCGGAGCGCGCCTCGGCGCTGGCGCCGGGGTTCTTCCAGCAGCGGGCGGTGTGGACGGATCACGACCAGAACGGCTGGCTGGACGCGGTGATCACGAAGCGCTCGGACCAGCGGACGCCGCTCCTGGCGCTGCACCGGGGCCAGGAGGGGACGCCGGACCGGGACGGGGACGTCTCGGGGGCGCTCGTCCTGGGGGAAGAGCTGGAGGAGCTGCTGGGGATGGCTCGGGGCGATCTCTTCGCGCGCGGGGTGGATGACGTCGTGGTGCTGGGGACGTGCGCGGGGCGTCCGGCGGAGCGGTGCACCGTCCTGATCGAGCGCTCGGCGCAGGAGCCGAGCGGCTTCAGGATCCACAACACGCTGGTCACGGAGGTTGCGGCCGGGGAGCCTGTCCTGGTGGCCGACCTCACCCCGGATGTCGCGCCGGAGCTGGTCTTCCTGGCGGAGCCTGCGTCGCAGGCCAACGGGCCGCACCTCTACTGGAAGCTTGGGGACGCGGCGCAGGGGCCAGGCTTCTTTGTCCAGCCCAACCAGACCCGCTCGATCCAGCTGACGGAGGCGGTGGCAGGCGGCGAGATTTTTGGAGATCTTCAATCTTTTCAGCCAGGTGGAGCGCTGCCGCGCGGGTTGGTGCTGACGGGGGAGACGCGGGTGGTGTGGATCTCCAGCGTGGTCACCGGGCAGGCGGGGGCGGGGAGCTTTGACGCTCCGGTGCGCGGCGTGTCGGCGGTGGACTTTGACGGTGACGGAATCGACGAGCTGGCGGTCATCACCGGGAGCGGCGAAGACGCTCAGGTGCACCTGCTGCGCTGGGATCGCCAGGGGGCGTCCTTCCAACCTGCGGCGCCTGGGCAGGCGCTCCCGGGGCTCCCGGACGGCCCGCTTCGCCTGGCGAGCGGGGACGTGACCCAGGACGGGCTGCCGGAGCTTGTCATCGCAGCGGCGGGCGGCCCGGTCCTGGCTGCTCGCTGGGACGAGCGCGGCTGGCTGGAGCTGGAGAGCCCGATCCCGGTGATGACGGGAAGCACCGGCCCGGATCTCCAGCGCGTCGAGGCGCGCGACGCCGATGGAGACGGGCGCGTCGACCTGCTGTTGACCTACCCGGATCGCCTGGAGATCGCGCCGAGCGTTCGCCCTGCGCCGACGGGGCTGCGCTGGCCCCTCCCGCGCCTGGCGCCGGCCTCGGGGAACCATGTGGACGTGCTGGACGCGGACGACGACGGGCGCCCCGACGTGGTGATCTTCGATACCGCCGGAGGGGTGACGCTTCGGCGTGGGCTGGGGGACGGGACGGTGGGGGGCAGCCAGCGCTACAGCCGCGCCGACACGCTCCTGGGCTTTGAGGGGCGCGCGCTGGAGGGGGACGCGGACGGACTCTACGTCTTCCAGATCGGCCCGGACCCGATCCTGCTGCGCAAGATCGCCTGGAGCGGCGCGACGAGCGGCGCGATCGAGGCGTGGCCCATCCAGGATGGCTCGCTGCCGTCGGGCTCGCTGGTGTCCATCGTGGGGACGTGGGATCTGGACGGCGACGGGCGGGTTGAGCTCGTGGCCTCGGATGAGAGCACAGTGCACATCCTGGCCTGGGCGCCTGGCGTGGGGGTGTGGCGGTCGGCGGAGGTGGCGCTCCCGGGCGGGTTCGAGGGCGCGCTGCTGGCGCCCCAGGGCGGGCTGCCGCGCTTCGTGACCCGAAACAGCGAGGGGCTCCACGTCGTCGAGGTGGATCTTGAAGCCGGCGCGGCGACGGTGGTGGGGGAGGTGCTGAACGAGGCGCTGGGGGTGTTGGCGGTCACCGGGGTGGAGCTGCTGGATCTGGACGGTGACGGCGTGGAGGAGGTCCTGGCGAGCGCGGTGGACGACGCCGGTCAGGTGGCGTTGATCGCCCTGGACCAGACCCCGGCGGGGCTGGTCGCTCAGGCGGTGCCGCCTGCCTTCCCGTGGCTGCCGCAGCAGGTGGTGAGCGCGGGGCCTGAGCGCGCCTGGGTGGTGGGTCGCGGGTCGCGCTCTCTGGAGGAGGCGCGCCGCGACGCAAGCGGTGTCTGGAGCGGCGTGCGGCGCCTGGACGTGGGGTCGGGGTTTGTGGGCATGGCGGCGGGGGATCTGGACGCGGATGGGGCGCCGGATCTGGCGCTGCTCCGCGCCGACACGCTGGCGCTCCTGCCGAGCCTCAGCGCGCCGGGGGAGCCGATCGCCCTGCCGGGGCTGCCGCAGGGCGTCGCCGCGACCCACCTCGCGACGCCGGGGGTGCTGGTCAGCGATCAGGACGGCGCGTGCGTCTACCTGCCGGGCGCCGCCGAGGACGGCTGCCTCGCGTACGACCACCCGGTCAACGCGGCGGCGCTGGGCGTGGCGGACTTCAACCAGGACGGCGCGGACGACCTGCTCGCGGTGCGCCGGATCACGGACACAGCCCCCTACGACGTACGGCTGACGCAGCGGAGCGGCGAGGGGTTGGAGGAGGACGTGACGCCGGTGCTGACCTCGGTAGCCTCGTCTAGCGCGGGTGTCACGGTGCAGTCCTGGGATATCAACATGGACGGCTTGATGGATCTTATCGTCAAGACGCCCCTGGACCTGCGCATCTATCCCCGCGGCGCGGCGGCGATCAACGCCCTCGGCGCCCCCTACACCAACACGATGAGCCCCGTGGGCGTCGCGCCGCTGCGCCGGGCGTGGGGGGGCGGGCAGGAGGCCGGGGTGCTCCTCCAGAGCGGGCGCCTCGTCTACGTCGGGCGTCTCCCCGGGGGGACGCTCCGGGAGCTGGACGCGGTGCAGGCCGGGACCAGCGGCCGCGCCCTCACCGCTGCGCGGGTCATCCCGTGGACCGGGCCGCCGCAGCTCGTCGCCGCGCTGGAGGGCGGGCGCCTCACCACCCGCGCCTACGCGCCGCCCAGCGGCTCCACCGAGATCTTCCGCGTCCTCCAGGACGGCAGCGCCGTGGAGGCTGGCGGGGTCACGATCGACCTCGTGGCGTCGGACCTCGACGGCGACGGGGTGGATGAGCTGCTCCTGCTGGACTACGACGCCGCCACCCTCCGTGTGGCGCGCTGGCAGCCCGGCGCCACCGCCCGGACCTCCTGGACCGGCGCCTGGGTCTGGGGGGAGCACCTGGCCCTCCCGGCGGCGCCGGTCCAGCTGGTCCTGTCGCGCCTGGAGGCCGGACGGCTTCGCCGCCCGATCCTGCTTCTGGGGCCTGCGGACCCGGATGCGCGCGCGCTCCTGCCGGTGGAGGTGCTCCCGCACCTCGCCTCGGGGCGGCTCGGCCCCTGAGGGTCGGGGCTGGCGTCGCAGGGAGCGCCGTGCTATCGTCGCGGCGCGTCGAGTGTGGCCGTTAGCCCGCTGACGGTGTGGGCTGGTACGGATCTTGGAAACATAGGCGCTGAGCGCAGGGCGCCGCCCCCTTCCGGGCGCGCCGCGAGGCCACACCCGGCCCCAACCCTGCCCAGCAGCGACGTTCAGAGCGAGGAGCGCCCAGTGACACAGGAGCCCATCCTGGTTGTGGACGCCGACGAGAAGAGTCGGCGTGTTCTTGAGATCAGCCTCAAAAAAGCGGGGTACACGGTCGAGGCCCTCTCGAACGCGCGCGACGCCCTGGAGTGGATGGAGGACCACACCCCGGGGCTCATCGTCAGCGACACCGATCTCCCCGGGATGAGCGGGTTCGATCTCTGCGCGCGGATCAAGGAGAACCTCGACTGGGAGCCGATCCCCTTCATCTTCCTCACCGACTCCCGCTCCCCCGAGATACGCCGCCGCGGCTTTGAGCTGGGCGTGGAGGACTTCCTCTCGCGCCCCATCTACGTCAAGGAGATCAGCGCCCGCGTTGAGCTGCTCCTCCAGCGCCGCGAGAAGGACCGCCTCGCCATGGCCTCCGCGCAGGAGGTCAGCGGAGCGCTGGCCCCCCTCGCCTTGATCGACCTCCTCCAGAGCCTGGAGGAGCGCCGCCAGACCGGCTCGCTGGACCTGGAGCGCGACGGGCGCCGCGGCGTCATCTGGTTCCGGGAGGGGCGCGTCGTAGACGCCGCGCTGGGGCGGCTCCGCAGCGCCCAGGCCGTCATCCGCCTCATGCAGTGGAACAGCGGCGACTACACCCTCCGCCACCTCGCGGAGGTCCGCCGCCGCGACCGCGTCGAGCTCTCCACCCAGGATCTCCTCCTCGAAGGCATGCGGGAGCTGGACCGCTACGAGGCCCTCGCCGCCAAGGCGCCCCCCCTCGACCGCGTCTTCGAGGTCAACTACCGCGCCCTCGCGGATCAGATCCGCTCCCTCCCCGACGAGATCAACAGCCTCATCCGCCTCTTTGACGGCTACCGCACCGTCGAGGACATCCTCGAAGACTCCACCCTCGGCCCCGCCGACACCCTCCAGGCCCTCCAGCGCCTCATCGACCAGCACCTCGTCGATGATGTCACCCCCCAGCGGGTCGAGGCCGACGACGACGAGCCCGCCGCGGGCGAGCGCCCCGCTCTGGGCGCCTGGCTCGGCAGCAGCGACGGCGCCGAGCCCGCCGCCGCCGCGGCCCCCCCCGAGGAGCCCCTCTCCGAGGCGGAGAAGGTCCGCCGCCGCCGCGAAGAGCGCAAGCGCCGCAAGGGCAGCGCCCGCCGCGCCTCCGCTGAGGACGCCGCCGAGCCCCTCGCCCTCGCCGCCGCCCCCCTCCCTGCGGTGGACGAGGCCACCCTCGACTTCGGCGCCCTGGAGCTGGGCGGCTCCTCCGAGCACGCCGAGCTGAAGCGCCAGCTCGCCGCCCTGGACGCCCAGGCCGATCAGGTCCGCAAGGAGCGCGAGCGCATCGAGCGCGAGCAGACCCAGCGCGCCTCCGAAGACCGCCAGCGCCGCGAGGCCGACGCCCTCTCCGCCATGCGCGCCGAGGTCGAGCGTCGCCGCGTCGAGCTGGAGCAGCGCGAGCGCGAGCTCGCCGCCGAGCGCGACCGCCAGCGCGCCGATCAGGAGCGCGCCGCCCGCGAGCGCGAAGAGGCCGAGCGCGTCGCCCGCCTCGAAGCCGAGCGTCAGGCCCGCATGGAGGCCGACCGCCGCGCCCAGGAGGAGGCCGACCGCCGCGCCCAGGAAGAGGCCGCCCTCGTCCTGGCCCGCCTCGAAGCCGAGCGCCTCGCCTTGGAGGAGGCCCAGCGCCTCGCCCTGGAGGAGGCCCAGCGCCGCGCTGCCGAGGCCGAGTCCGCTCGCTTCGCGCTGGAGGCCGCCGAGCGCGAGGCCCGCGAGGAGGCCTCCCGCCAGGAGCTCGCCCGCCAGGAGGCTGCCCGCCTCGCCTTGGAGGAGGCCGAGCGTGAGGCCCAGCGCCGCATGGAGGACGAGCGCATGCGCAACGAGGCTGCCTCCGCCCGCGCTGCCGCCTTCAGCGCCCTGGAGTCCGCCCGCCGCGCCCGCTCTGAGACCATCACCCGCGAGCAGCCCGCCGTCACGCCGGTCACCGCTCCGGAGCCTGCCCCCGAGCCTGCCCCGGAGCCCGCCCCGGCCCCGCCGCCCGAGCCGACGCCTGCGCTCGCGGCGGCCCCTGCGCCTGCCGCTGCGGCGCCTGTCGCTGCGGCCCCCGCTCCCGCTCCAGCGCCTGCCCCGGCGCCGCCCCCCGAGCCCGCCCCAGCCCCGGCCCCTGTGGCGCCGCTCCAGCCCCACACCTCCAGCGCCGAGGACGCCTTCTTCTCGGCCCCTCACGACGATCATTACCACGATTACGCCGAGCCCGCCGAAGGCGGCTCGTCGCGGACCTGGGCCATCGTCGGCGCGGTGATCCTCATCGGGGCCATCGTGGGCATCGGCTACATGGCGATGAACAAGGACGCCGGGACGCCGGGCAGCGGCGGCGGGAGCGGCAGCGCGGCGTCGTCGGCGCCGTCCAGCGCGCCCGGCGCCTCGGCGCCCAGCGCCTCGGCGCCGGGCGCGGTGTCCGCGCCTGCCTCGCTCCCCGCGATGGCTGACGCGGAGGTCGAGGGCATGGCGAAGACGCTCGGCCAGGCGACCCAGAAGACCTCGGTGACGCTGTGCAGCCTCCACGCGGGCCTCAACCCGGAGACGGGCCTCCCCTGGGGGGCCTCCCCGGAGGACGCCGACGCGGGCGCGGCGGAGGGGGATGCCGGCGAGGCGACCCCGGAGGCCAACGCCTCGGCGCCGGTGGAGCCGCCGGCGAGCGGCGTGGCGCCGCCAGCGTCGGTGGCGTCGGCGCCGCCGACCTCGGCTGCGCCGCCGGCCTCGGCGGCCCAGCCGCCGGCCTCGGCGGCCGCGCGGCCCGGGACGAGCGAGGCGCCGCCGGTGGCGGCGCCCCAGGATGAGGCGTCGCGCAACCGCGAGGTGCAGGCGCTCCTTCAGAAGGGGCGTCGCTCCCTTCAGGGGGGCAACGCGGCAGGGGCCATCGGAGAGCTGACCCAGGCGGCGTCGCTGGCGCCGGGGAGCCCCCAGGTCAACTACTGGCTCGGCAAGGCGTACTACGAGAAGGGCGACACGACCTCGGCGGTGCGCTACCTGGAGCGCGCCGCGCGCCTCAGCCCGGGCTTCGCGGAGGCCTTCATGGACCTGGGCAGCGCCTACATGGCGGCGGGCCAGACGAGCAAGGGCGTCGAGGCGTACAAGAAGTACGTCGCGCTCCGCCCCAACGGGAAGTTCACCCCGCAGATCCAGAGCATCCTGGCTCGATATGAATAAGTGTCTTGAGATATCATGACGCATGAGGGGCGCGCTGGAGACGGCGCGCCCCTTTTCATGAGATGTATCAACCCCTGCTTTGAGATGTCATGAGAGTCCTGGGTATTGAGAGCTCCTGTGATGAGACGGCGGTGGCGGTGGTCGAGGACGGCCGCGTGGTCCGCTCCAACGCGGTGGCGAGCCAGGTCCCCATCCACGCGCGCTACGGCGGCGTGGTGCCGGAGCTGGCGAGCCGCAACCACGTCGTGGACATCCTCCCCACGCTGGAGGCCGCGCTGGAGCGCGCCGGGGTGCGGATGGAGGAGGTGGACGGCGTCGCTGTGACCGCCGGGCCGGGCCTGGTGGGCAGCCTCCTGGTGGGCCTGGAGGCGGCGAAGGCCCTCGCCTGGGCCTTCGACCTCCCGCTGGTCGGCGTCAATCACATCGAGGCCCACCTCATGTCGCCGCTGCTGGAGTATGACGGCCCCTCGGGGATCTCGGGGACGCCTGAGGGCGCCTTCGTGGGGCTCATCGTCTCGGGCGGGCACACCCACCTCTACGAGGTCCAGGGGGTCGGGCGCTACCGCCTCCTGGGGGCGACCCGGGACGACGCCGCAGGCGAGGCCTTCGACAAGGTGGCGAAGATGCTGGGGCTGCCCTATCCGGGGGGCGTCTACATCGACGCGGCGGCGAAGGCGGGGCGCCGGGACGCGGTGCGCTTCCCGCGTCCGATGCTGCACAGCGACGACTACGCCTTCTCCTTCTCGGGGATCAAGACGTCGGTGCTGACCCACCTCCAGCGCAGCGGCGCGGCGCGGCCCGAAGGCGAGGCGCTGGCGGACGTGTGCGCCTCCTTCCAGGAGGCGGTGGTGGACGTGCTGATCGCCAAGGCGTTCCGCGCGGCGCAGGAGCTGGGGTTGCGCGACGTGGTGATCGCAGGCGGCGTGTCCGCCAACAGCCGCCTGCGGGAGCGGGCGCTGGAGGTGGCGACCTCGCAGGGGCGCCGCGTCCACATCCCGCCGCTCTGGCTCTGCACGGACAACGCGGCGATGATCGCGGGCCTGGGGGCGCACTACCTGCGGGCGCTCCCGGCCGGGTCGCGCTTCGAGGGCTTCGCCCTCAACGCCTCCTCCAGCCTGCCGATGGGCGCGCTGCCGCCTACTTGCGCTTCGTGAGGTTGAGGCCGCCGGGGTAGGCGTAGGAGACGTAGCGGTCGTAGGCGTAGACGATGAGCCCGAAGGGGACGCTGGCCTGGATGTGGTGGACGCCGGGGGTGACGGGGACGTGGATGACCCGGTGGGTGGACCCGTAGACCTCCACCAGCTCGGCGCTCAAGAGATCGAGGACGAAGGGCGCGCCGTCCAGGCTCAGGGTGCTGATCCCGTTGAGGGGGATCATGAGGGTGATGTAGTTGTAATCGTAGCTCTCAGGTGTGAGGAAGGTGTACTCCTGGCGGAACTGCTCCACCGGCGGGAGCAGGAACATCGCCGGGTCCCCCGCAGGGAGCGCGTTGCCGGTCCCCGCCGCGTCCTGGCCCGCCAGGTACCCCAGCACCATGAAGGGCGCGTCGCCGTCCATCGCGAAGGGCTGGGCGCTGCCGATCATGCAGTGCGCGTAGGCCGGCAGCGCGAAGCCGTCGCCGCTGGCGTTGACGTAGGTGCCGCACCCCGTCGCGCTGGGCGCGACCGCCCCTGTCGGGCGCAGCGAGCCCAGGACCTGCCGCAGCTTCACCTGCACCGGCTGCGCCCCCGCCACCAGATGCCAGGTCACCACCTCCGAGGCCAGGCGCCCGCGCGGCTTGAGCATCGCGGCGATGTAGGCGCGACCCCAGGTGTCCTCCGGGATGAGCTGCTGCTCCAGGTGGTCGCAGGCGGCCTTGTCCCACGGGATGTAGGTGCACTCGTGCCCCGAGAAGACCGCCAGCGGGCCGTCCGCGCGCAGGTGCGCCCCCGAGAGCGCGCTCGGCGCGTCCCCCAGCGAGCTGGAGGAGAGCACCAGGACCTCGCCTTGGCGCAGCGGCACCGTCACCTCCTGCGGGGCCTGCAGGCGGCTCGTGGGCAGCTCCAGCGCGCCGGTGGGATCACCGCGCAGGGCGCTGCCCCGGGGCAGCGTCAGCGTCAGCGTGACCGCCTCGGCGGGGGTGGAGACGGCGATGTAGTGGCTCAGCTCGCCCAGATCCGGCGGCCCGACGTAGGTGTATTGGTTGCCCAGCGCCGTCGTGGGCAGCAGGATCGTCGCGTCGTTGGTGTAGGTGATGTCGCAGCAGTAGGGGTTGAACTGGTAGGCCACCACCGGCTGCGTCGAGCGCAGCCGCCGCGCCGCCGCGAAGCGCCCCGACACCCCGCCGGGGAGCGCCCGGGGCTGGGGCAGGAGCGTCGCCACCGCGCCCGGCGGCAGCTCGATGGCGCGGGCCTCCCCGGTCAGCGTCGTCCGCCGCCCGTCCGCCAGCCGGACCTCCGAGCGCACCCGCGTCTCCTGGGGCGCCCCCGAGAGGTCAGGCCCGAACACCAGCACCTCGCCCTGGAGCTGCGCTGGCGTCCCCTCGGGCTCCAGCAGCTCCAGGCGCGCCGTCAGCAGCGGGTCGGTGTTGGCGACCACCAGCCCGAAGGGCGACCCCTGGGCCAGCGAGTCCTTCAGCGGGTTGGGCAGCTCCGCCACGAGGTAGTCGCAGCCGATGTAGGAGCGGTTGGCCGCCGCCGCCTCGCACGCGCTCACGCAGAGGCCGCCGCGGCACGCGCTCCCCTCGGGGCAGGGCTCCTGCTCCAGCAGCGCGTCACCCTCGGGGCTGCACACCCCCCGCGTGCCCAGCCCCAGGCAGGCGCCCCGGTGGGGCTCGCACGCGAAGGCGCCGCACCGATCCCCCTGACACACCTCGCCTTCGGGGCACCGCGTCTGGCGCCAGCGGTAGAGGTCGTCCGCGCCCTCCACCGCCTCGCAGCGCAGGATCTCCGGCGCGGCGGTCGCCAGGCAGGCGACCTGGTTGGGGGTGCAGACCGAGGCGGGCGCCAGCGGGTCCGAGGCGTCATCCGCTGCGTCAGGAGCCGCGTCTGTGTCGTCGCCGGCGTCCTCGCCGGCCCCGGGCGGGAAGGAGACCCCCAGGTAGAGGTCGCGCCCGTCGTCCTCACACCCGGACAGCCACGCGGCCCCGGCGATCCAGGCGATCAAGGCGAGGCTCCAGGCAGTGCGAGCAGGCAAGGGGATCTCCTGGGCATAAGCGGCAGCAGCGCGCGCCGCTCCTCACACTAGAGCCGGGTCGGGGCGCGCGCAAGCACCCCGCGCGTCGTGGAGGTTGCAATCCCGGCGCGCTTCCGCGACCCTGCCCAGGAGGACAGAGCGCGCCGGAGGGCGCGCCATCACGCGGGGCTCTCCCCGGAGGTTGTTCCACGGCATGACCGCCGATCCCATCCAGCTCGGCCCCTGGGAGCTGCACGACGCCCCCTGGCGCGGCGGCTTCGCCACGGTGTGGCGCGGCGCCCACCGCGCCCAGGGCATCCCGGCGGCGATCAAGGTCATGCACGAGGGGCGCCTCGCCCATCCCGACGCCCGCGCCGACTTCCAGCGCGAGGTCCAGCTCGCCGCAGGCCTGGATCACCCCCACATCGTCCTCGTCCTGGATCACGGCGAGGTCCCGGCGCAGGGGGTGGAGGGCGTCCCGGCGGGCGCGCCCTACCTGGTGATGGAGCTGGCGCAGGGCGGCGATCTGGCCGACACCCTGGAGCAGCGCGTCCCCGACTGGGCCGAGCTGAAGGAGCTGCTCCTCCAGCTCCTCGACGCCCTGGCCCACGCCCACGCCCGCGGCGTGATACACCGCGATATCAAGCCGGGTAACGTCCTGTATTTCCCGGAGCAGGGGTGGAAGCTCACGGATTTCGGGATCGCCCACCCGGTGGATCAGCTCATGGACGGCCTCCGCGAGCCCTCCCGCGGCACCCCCTACTACATGGCCCCCGAGCAGTTCCTCGGCCTCTTCCGCGACTACGGCCCCTGGACCGACCTCTACGCCCTCGGCTGCATGATCTGGACGGTCGTCCACGGCGCGCCGCCCTTCGTGGCGCAGGGGGTCGATCACATGGCACGCCTCCACATCAAGGCCGCCCTCCCGCCCCTCCAGCCCCGGATGCGCGTCCCCGGCGGCCTCCGGGCCTGGCTCCAGCGCGCCCTCGCCAAAAAACCCAGCCAGCGCTTCCAGCGCGCCGCCGACGCCGCCCGCGCCCTGGACGAGCTGCGCATCGAGACGGCCGCCCCGGTAGACCTCGGCAGCCTCCTCGCCGCCCCCCTCCAGGACCTCGCCCGAGCCCAGCGCGCCCTCACCCGCGAGGTCGTCATCAAGGAGCCCACCCAGGACGTCGCGCGGCTCCGCCTCCCCCAGGCCCCCGCCCTCCCCGATCTCCCCGCCCCCCCCAGCCTCGCCTTGCGCGCCAACCGGCCGCGCCCGCTCCCCGTCGAGGCCCCCCGTGACGCCCCCACCCGCGAGCTGCCCCTTGACAGCACCCCCGAGCCCGAAGACGCCCTGGACGACGCCCTGGAGGCCGCCGAGGAGGTCAGCGAGGCCTACACCCCCAGCCGCCGCCCCGTGCCCGAGTCGTGGCGCCGCGAAGGCGCCGCCCCGCGCCCGATCCAGCTCGTCGGCGCCGGCCTCGCCCTCTTCGGCCTCCGGGCGCTCCCGCTGGTGGGGCGGGAGGCCGAGCGCGATGTCCTCTGGGGCGCCCTCCAGCGCGCCTGGCAGGAGGGCCGCCCCCAGGCCGTCATCATCAACGGCCCCGCCGGGCGCGGCAAGTCGCGCCTCACCGCCTGGCTCGCCCTCCGCGCCCACGAGACAGGCGCCGCCACCGTCCTCCGCGCCACCCACGACGCCGACCTCGGCCCCGGGCACGGCCTCGGCGCCATGCTGGCCCTCCACCTCCGCACCACCGGCCTCGACGCCGCCGAGACGTCGCGCCGCGCCGCCCGCTGGCTCAAGCGCCACGACGTCACCGACCCCCTCGAAGCCCAGGCCCTCACGACCCTCCTCCGCGAAGGCGAGAGCGACCCCCAGACCTCCCTCCGCTTCGCCTCCGTCCGGCAGCGCCACGCCGTCCTCCGGCGCACCCTGGAGCGCATCGCCCAGGAGCGCACCCTCGTCGCCTGGCTCGACGACGCCCAGTGGAACCCCGAAGCCCTGGCCTTCGTCCACGCCTGCATCGAGCACCCCGACCCCCTCCCCATCCTCTTCATCCTCACCCTCCAGGATGAGTCCCTCGCCTTGCAACCCGATGCCGAGGCCCTCCTCGACGAGCTGCGCGAGCTTCCCGCCGTCACCTCCCTCCCCCTGGAGCCCCTCCCCCCCCAGGAGATCCGGCGCCTCATCGATCGGATGCTCACCCTCGCCCCGCACCTCGCCTCCGCCCTCGCCAAGCGCGCCGAGGGCAACCCCCTCTTCGCCATCCAGATCGTCAGCCACTGGATCGAGCACGACATGCTGGAGGTCCGCGGCAGCGCCTTCACCCTCCGCCCCGGCGTCAAGGACTCCCTCCCCGACTCCCTCCACCACACCTGGGGCGGCCTCGTCGAGCACCTCCTCGCCTCGCGCTCCTCCTCCGACCGCGACGCGCTGGAGATCGCCGCCGTCCTCGGCCTGGAGGTCGATCGCCGCGAGTGGCGCGACGCCTGCGCCCTGGCCTCCTGCGCCCCCTCCCCCGACCTCGACGCCGCCCTCGTCGCCCGACGCCTCGCCTCCTGGACCGAGCGCGGCTTCGCCTTCGCCCACAGCATGCTCCGCGAGTCCATCCTCCGCACCGCCCGCGAGGCCCGACGCCTCCCCTGGCACGCCCTCGCCTGCGGTCAGATGCTCGACCAGGCCTTCGAGAACACCCAGAACCGACGCCTCGCCGAGCGCGCCGGACGCTTCCTCCTCACCTTCGGCATCCAGGGCCTCGGCTCCGGCCAGGAGGCCGCCGAGCCCAACGCGCTCTTCTCCAGAGCTGCCGAACTTTTGCGTATTGGCGCCGCCGAGCTGAGGAATCAAGGCGAGTTTGAACGCGCGCTGGACGCCCTGGATCAGCACAGCGAGGCCCTCTACCTCCTCGACGATCCCACCGGGCCGGCCCACGTCGAGGAGCTGCTCCTGCGGGCGGAGATCCACAAGCTCCGCGGCGAGCACGACGCGGCGCTGGATCGGGTGCAGCGCGCGCTGGATCTCGCGACGGATCGGGGCTGGGAGCGGCTCCGCGGCGAGGGGTTGCTGACGGCGGGAGACCTGGACTACCGGCGGGGGGCGATGGAGCAGGCGCGGGCGCTGGCGTCGCAGGCGCTGGAGATCTTCCGGGGCGCGGACTTCATGCAGGGTGTGGCCTACGCCTCGCAGCTCCTCGCGCGGGTCGCCGCGCGGCAGGGCGACTTCGCGGCGGCGGCGGACCTCTTCCAGCGGGCCGCCGACCTCTTCCCGGCGGAGCTGCACCCGGTGGGGCGGGCCAGCGTCCTCATGGGCCGTGGGGATCTTCAGCTCCAGCGCGGCGCGCTGGAGGAGGCCGAGGCCCTCTTCGACGAGGCCCACCGCCTCTACGAGCAGCAGGGGGTCGCGCACTCCATGGCGGCGGCGCTCAACGCGGCGGGCGAGCTGGCGCGGGCGCGGGGCGATCTCGACGCCGCCGAGCGTCGCTACCGTCAGGTGATCCAGCTCTTTGAGGCGATGGGCGCCGCGGACGCGGACGTCCCGCGGCTCAACCTGGCGATCGTCCACCTGCGGCGCGCCCGCTACGACGACGCGCGGGCGCTGCTGGAGCCGCTGCGCGACCGCCTGGAGGCGGCGGGCAGCGCCCCGCTGCTGGCCAGCGTCCACATCGGCCTCCTCCCCTGCTACGCCGCCTCGCGGGAGTGGCGCCTCTTCGACGCGGCGCTGGCCGAAGGTCAGACCCTCCTCCTGGACTCCGGGGCGGCGGATAAGGACGACGCCAACGCCGCGCAGCTCGCAGGCGAGCTGGCGGAGGCCGTCGGTGAGCCAGGGCGGGCCAGCGACGCCCTCAACCTCGCCCTCTACATCGCCACGCGCCTGGGGGACGACGCCCGCGCCGAGGCGCTCCTCCTCACCTTGGCCGAGCTGGAGGGGTGACCTGGTGTCCGAGGGGACCGGAGGCGCCTCGCCCCCGGCGGGGCGGCGCGTCGCGGAGGGCTTGACGCGCCGCGTGTGACCGTGGCACTCCTGAGCGTCCCCACGTCGGGGCCTGCGCGCCCCGACCGCTGCCAGGAGGCCCGAGACAATCCATGCGACTCCTCTCCCGCGACGCCCTCAACGCCGCTGATCGCGCGCTCCTGGAGGCCGCTGAGGCGGCCTCTGCCAAGGCCAACGCGGGGCTCTCCCGCTACTGCGTGGGGGCTGCGCTCCAGGTGGAGAAGCCGGACGGCGGGGACGCCGTGGTGGTGGGGAACAACTACGAGACGCTGACCTTCAAGTCGATCTGCGCGGAGAAGCACGCCATCGCGCGGGCGTTCGGGGAGCACTCGGCGGTGGGGGAGGGCGGCGCGACGCGGCCGAAGGTGTCGTCGGTGGCGGTCTTCTGTCGGACGGGCGGGACGCCGCAGCAGCCGTGCGGGGACTGCCGCCAGACGCTCTTCGAGGTGAACCCGGACATGCGGGTGATCGCGGCGGCGGGTCCGACACGGGAGGGGCTGCACGACCCGCGGGTGAGCGTGACGACGCTGCGTGAGCTGCTGCCGCACGGCTTCGAGCTGAACCTCTCGGGGGGGGCGTGGCACGGGGTGGAGGAGGGGCGGCTGGTGGAGCCGACGGAGACCGCGGCCTATGTGATCCACCTCCCCAAGCCGTCGGACCTGAAGGCGGACGCGGCGGCGCGGACGGCGCTGCTGGAGGACATCGGCTACATGCTCCTGGTGGGGAGCCCGAAGCGCGCCGAGGCGGTGGCGAAGCTGGTGGCGGAGGAGGGCGGCGAGGCGGGGTGTTATTGTGACTTGAGCGCGCCGGGGCGGGATGAGACGGTGCGGGAGTTCGCGGTCTACGTGGTGCGCCTGCCGGGGATGCGTCGCCGCGTGGCGGTGGTGTCTCACGGGATCGGGGAGTCGGGCGTGGAGATCGTGCTCTCGGAGGTGCCTGCGCTGATCGCGCTGGCGACGGGTCGCGCGCCGGAGCTTGAGGGGGTGATCCGGGCGGGGACGCGCGGCACGCTGGAGCAGGTGCCGATGGGGTGTGTGGCGCTCTCGACGCGGACCTTCAACGATCTGTTCGAGGAGGTGCATCCGCACCCGCGGGTGCTTGACGCGCTGCGTCAAGCCGCCGACGACCTGGGGATGACCCGCATGAGCGAGGAGGACATCGCAGGCCGCAGCGCCGAGGGCCCCTGGCCCGACGAGGCGCTGAACCTGGCTGTGGAGGGCGCGGGCTTCGCGACGCGCTTCTTCTGGCGCGGGCAGGGGCGTCCGCTCTACCGTCCCCACGGGGATGATGACGCGCTGCGTCATGAGCGCCGCGAGCGCCTGGAGCTGCTGGAGCGCATGGTCCGCCAGGGCGTCCGCTGGCTCGAGATGGAAGACTTCACCGCCCTCGACGTCGCCGCCTCCCTCGGCTACCCCGCCGCCACCGTCGGCGCCGTCATCGCGCACCGAAGACAGCCCGGCGGCGCCTTCCAGGTCGACTACGACAAGGCCATGTACGCGCGCAGCGAGCTCACCCCCACACGCCTCGCCCTGGCCGCCTTCCGGCGCCTGGAGCGCGGCGGCTGAGGACGCCGCCACACCCCGCGGCAGGAGGCCCCGATGGCGCGGCGCACGCTGGATCTCGACCCCCGCACCGGGCACATCCGCATCGAGTTCGACTTCGACCGCGAGCTGCTCGCCCGCGTCAAGGACCTCTCCCGACGACGCTGGTCCCCCGAGGACCGCGCCTGGTTCGCCCCCGCTGAAGACTGCCGCGAGGTCGCCCAGACCCTCCAGGGCCGCGGCTTCCTCGCCTCTGACGACTTCCTCAAGCTCTTCGGGGACTTCGCCGCCGACTGGTGGCCCGAGGCCTTCCCGCCCCCGCCCCCGC